>JBBIOF010000285.1:0-4261 GCA_037443505.1 Candidatus Rokuibacteriota bacterium | reverse complement strand
GTGGAGGCGCTGCTCGGGGACCTCGGCGGCTGAGCGCGGGGGCCTCAGGCCGTCGCGTGCAGGACCATCCAGACGTTGAAGCCGACGAACGCGGCGATGGAGAGCGCCGAGAGCGCCACGTAGAGGACCCACAGGCCCGTCCGGCGGCTCCAGCGGACGGCGGCGGAGCCCGTGAACACCGAGCGCACGTAGGCCAGGGCGTCGTGCTTGAGCGTGGGCACGCCGAGCAGGTCCACCAGCACGTGGTAGCCGTCCATCTCGATGAAGCAGAACGGGTAGAGCGCCAGGACGAAGGCCTGCCACTGCACCATGCCCGAGGCCGCCGCGAAGGCCTGCACGAAGCCCGACGGCGCCCGCGCGGCCACCAGGAACCAGAGCGAGCCCAGCACCAGGTGGACCAGCGTGCCCGAGACGGCGGTGACGACCCGGGCCCGGCGGCTCGCCATGAAGATGTCCGTGACGTCCACGTAGAAGGTCGGTACGAAGCCGTGCATGAAGGTGAAGCCGAACTCCCGCACCCGCCGGCCGTAGTGCACCAGCGCGAGCCCGTGCACCAGCTGGTGGGCCGCCAGGGTGAGGAAGAAGAGCGCCTTGACGCTGAGGACCGCCAGCAGCGGGCTCGCGCCGAGCCCCGCGGCGATGTCGCCCGCGTCCCGCCACAGCCGCAGGCCGGCCACCAGGCCCGCCGCGCCCAGCAGCAGGCAGAGCGCCGCCGCCGCGGGTGTGAACAGCAGGAAACCGCCCCGCCGGTAGAGGCCGCTGAAGAAGGGCTGGACCCGGCGGCTGGAGAGGTTGATGCGCTCGAGCGCCGTGAGGGCCGCCTCCGTCGCCTGGACCAGCCGCCGCTGCCGGCGGGCGGCCAGCGCCCGGCGCAGGCGGGAGGCGGGCCTGAGCGTGAGCAGCTCCGCGCGCTGGAGCTTGCGGATCAGGGCCGGGATCAGCTCGAAGTCGAAGGCCCCGTACGCCAGCACGTAGGCGGTGGCCAGCTCCTGGACCGAGGCGCGGCCGTCCATCCGGTCCCAGAGGAACCGCTCGGGCTCGGAGAGGATGAGGAAGCGGTCGGTCCGGGTGTTCTTGAGGATGAAGCTGCGCTGGCGGTCGATCCGCGACGTGACCTCGGCCAGCTCCCAGACCTCGGGGGGCACCCGGTGCGGCCGCATCCCGATCCAGGCAGCCGCGCTGCTGATCTCCCGGACCTCGAAGCCCTCGTCGCCCTCCCCGCGGACGAGCAGCTCGAGCCGCGCCCGCGTGCGCGGCTCCCCGGTCACCGCCCGTCCACGTCCAGCCCCGTCGCCTCGAGCCCCCACCGCGTGACCTCGGCGACGAGGTTGCCGGACTCCCTGAGGCGGCCGATGAACACCTGCACCAGCGAGTGGAAGAACGCGGCCGCCGCCCGGGGGTTCACCTCGATCAGGAGATTCAGGTTGTCCCGGTCCAGCGCGAGCAGCTCCACGTCGGTCTCCGCCTGGATGGTGGCCGAGCGGGGCGCCCGGTCGAACAGGCTCATCTCACCGAAGAAGTCGCCGGGGCCCATGCGGGCCAGCACCTGCTCCACCCGCCCGGTGACCGGCTTGGAGACGACGATGGTGCCGCGGCGGACCACGAACATCTCCTCGCCGTGGTCGCCCTCCCGGAAGAGGACCTGACCCTTGCGGACGCCCCGCTCCCGCAGGCGGGCGGCGAAGGCCATGAGCTCGCCCTCCGTGAACGCGCGGAACAGGCGGACCTCCTTGAGGAACGCGGCGACCTCGGCGTGCCTGGACACCGCCGCGGGCACCGCTCAGGTGGCGACGCGGCGAAGCAGGGCCTGGCTCAGGACGCGGGCCCGCTGGCTCGCCGGCGTCTCGCCCAGCCGCCCCAGCGCCGCGAGGACCGCGGCGCGCTCGCCGTCGCTCAGCTCGTACCGGGCGAGGATGGCGTCCGGCGTGCGCTGGAGCTCGGCCAGGAACTCCGGGTCGATCATGGCGCGCCCGACGAGGTCGGGCAGCCTCTGGCCCATGGTGCCCGGATCATAACAGACCGGGCGAGGGCAAGAAAGCTTCCCCCCGGCGCGGCGCCGAGTGCGCTATGCTGCGTACGTGAAATGGGTGGCCGCGTCCCTGGCGGGCCTCCGGCCACGCCTGCTGGCCCTGGTGGTCATCGCGGTCGTCCCCGCGCTCGGCCTCTCCGTCTACAACGCCCTGGAGTACGAGCGGGCGACCGCCGCCGACGTGCAGCAGAACCTCCTGAAGGACCTCCGCGCCATCGCCCTCGAGCACGACGCCACGCTCGACCGGGCGCGCCACCTGCTCACCGCCCTCGCCCAGCTCCCCGTCGTCCGGCGGCGCCAGGCGGGCGAGTGCTCCGCCGTCATGGCCCGCCTGCTCGGAGCCTTGCCGGACTACGGCAACCTCGGAGCGGCCGCCGCGGACGGCCGGGTCTTCTGCAGCGCGGTGCCGCTGCCCGGCCCCGTGGACGTCGCGGACCGGCCGTACTTCCGGCAGGCGCTGGAGACGCGCGGGCCCGCGGTGAGCGAGTACCAGGTGGGGCGAATCACCGGCGAGCCGACCATCAACCTGGCGGTCCCCGTGGTCGGCGAGACCGGCCGGCTCCGGGGCGTGGTCTTCGCCGCGCTGGGCCTCGGCTGGCTTCGCCACGCGGTGCGCACCCTGCCGTCGGAGCACTCCCTCACCGTGCTGGACCATCGAGGGGTGGTGCTGGCCCGGCTGCCCGAGGCCGACGACCACATCGGGCGCCCGGCGCCCGACACGGCCGTCCTCCGGCTGGTGCTCGGGCAGGAGCAGGGCGTCACGGAGGGCCCCGACCTGGACGGCCGCCCGCGCCTGCTCGCGTTCGTGTCCATCGGCGGCAACCTGGGGGCCGGCCGCCTGCACCTCGTGGCCGGGGTGCCGCAGGGCGCGGTGTTCGAGAGGGGCAGGTACGCGCTGCGGCGACAGCTCCTCGGCCTCGGCGTGATCGCGCTGGCCGTCGTCGCCATCGGCTGGCTGATGGGCGAGGTCTTCGTCCGCCGGCAGGTCAAGATCCTGGTCGCCGCGGCCAAGCGCTTCGGGGCCGGGGACCTCACCGTGCGCGTCGGGCCCCGTTACGGGGGCGGGGAGCTCGGGGAGGTGGGCCGGGCCTTCGACGAGGCCACGGAGAAGCTGGAGCGCCTGACGCGACAGACCTCGCTGGTCTTCTCGTCGGTCGGGGAGGGCATCTGCGGCCTCGACCGGGATGGCACCATCACGTTCGCCAACGCCGCGGCGGCCAGGCTGTCGGGCTGGGAGGCGCAGGAGCTGATCGGCCGGCCGATGCATGCCACCTTCCACCACACGCGGCGCGACGGCACGCCGTACCCCCGGGACGAATGCCCCGGCCGCGAAGCCGTCCGCATGGGCGGGACCCGCCGCATCGTGGGCGAGGTGTTCTGGCGCAAGGACGGCACCCCGTTCGAGGTGGAGTACGTGACCGCGCCCATCCGCGAGGGGGGTCAGATCGTGGGCGCCGTCGTCGCCTTCCAGGACGTGACCGACCGCCGGGAGGCCGAGCGGCGCCTGCAGCAGCAGCGCGACGCCCTGCTGCGGAGCGAGAAGCTGGCGGAGCTGGGCCGGCTGGCCGCGGGCGTCGCCCACGAGCTCCGCAACCCCCTGACCGTCATCGACGCCCGCGTCCAGCTCCTCAAGCAGCGCACCGCCGGCCTCCCCGGGCTTCCGGAGCGGATCGAGAGCGACCTGGCGAGCCTCGAGGAGGCGGCGGAGCGGATGCGACGGATCATGGACGGGCTGGCCGCCTACGCCCGGCCGGCGCGGCGCGAACCCGCCCTGCTGGACGTCGTGGCCCTCCTCCGCGCGCTCGCCGATCTCGTCGGTCACCACGCCAGGAACAGCCGGGTCCAGGTGGCGGTGGAGGCGCCCGAGTCCCTTCCGCCCGTGCTCGGGGACCGGAGCCAGCTCATGCAGATCCTGGTCAATCTGGCGACGAACGCCATCGAGGCGATGGCACCGGAGGGCGGCCGGCTCGTCCTCCGCGCCAGCCCCGGGACGGCGGGCGACCGGCGGGCCGTGGAGGGCAGCGCCCCGGAAGGCAGCGTGCTGATCGAGGTCGCCGACACCGGGCCGGGGATCCCGCCCGACGGGATCGACCGGATCTGGGAGCCCTTTTACACGACCAAGTCGGAGGGCACGGGGCTCGGGCTCGCGATCGTCCGCTCGCTGGTGGAGCAGCAGCCCGCGGCCGCCATCGCTGTGGAGAGCGCCCCCGGCGCGGGCACGACGTTCCGGCT
>JBBIOF010000284.1:0-4261 GCA_037443505.1 Candidatus Rokuibacteriota bacterium | reverse complement strand
GTGGCGGCGGAGGTGATGGTGATCCCCCGCTCCTGCTCCTGCACCATCCAGTCCATGGTCGCGGTCCCCTCGTGCACCTCGCCGATCTTGTAGGACCGGCCGGTGTAGTAGAGGATCCGCTCCGTGGTCGTGGTCTTGCCGGCATCGATGTGCGCCATGATGCCGATGTTGCGCGTCTTCTCCAGCGAGTACTGCCGCTCCACGCCTGTTCCCTCGATTCCGCTTCCTGCCACACATGCGAAGAGGGGGGTCAGGCCGCGGCCCCCCTCTTCCCGTCGGCGCCCGCTACCAGCGGTAGTGGGCGAACGCCTTGTTGGCCTCCGCCATCTTGTGGGTGTCCTCTCGCTTCTTCACGGCGGCCCCGCGGTTGTTGAAGGCGTCGAGCAGCTCGCCGGCCAGCTTCTCGGCCATCGACCGCTCGGGCCGCTTCCGCGCCGCCCCGATGATCCACCGCATGGACAGCGAGGTCCGCCGCTCGGGACGCACCTCGACCGGGACCTGGTACGTCGAGCCGCCCACGCGCCGCGACTTGACCTCCACCGCCGGCTTTACGTTGTCGATGGCGGTCTTGAACACCTTGAGCGCCTCCTGCCGGGTGCGCTCCTCCACCGTGGACAGCGCGTGGTACATGATGTGCTCGGCCACCGACTTCTTGCCGCGCAGCATCATGATGTTGATGAACTTGGTGATCAGCCGGCTCCCGTACTTGGGGTCCGGCAGGACCTCCCGCTTCGGCGCCTCGGCCCGCCGCATGGCCTAGCTCCCACCCTTCGGCGCCTTGGCGCCGTACTTCGACCGGCTCTGCTTCCGGTTGGCCACGCCGGCGGTGTCCAGGGTGCCGCGGATGATGTGGTACCGGATGCCCGGCAAGTCCTTCACGCGGCCGCCCCGGATCATGACGATCGAGTGCTCCTGCAGGTTGTGGCCCACGCCCGGAATGTAGGACGTCACCTCCAACCCGTTCGTCAGGCGCACGCGGGCGACCTTCCGCAGCGCGGAGTTGGGCTTCTTGGGCGTTGTCGTGTAGACGCGGATGCACACGCCCCGCTTCTGGGGACACGCCTGCATCGCGGGCGTCTTCGACTTCTTCCGCACCGCTTCCCGGCCCTTGCGTACGAGCTGATTAATGGTCGGCATGGCTCTCCGTCGCCGGTGAACAGCGACAAAACCCTAGCTTTATAACCGGAAGACCCCGTCCTGTCAACACGTTACGGCTCCGATCCGCTCACCCGGCCGCGGCCACGGAGCCCTCGGCCTCCTCGCCCCCGTCCGGGGACGGCGGCGGCTCGAGGGTGAGCACCTGGTCCAGGGGCTTCACCGCCTCGCCGCCCGGCGTGAGGACCTCCACGCGCGTGTAGTTGCTGAGCCCCGTCCCCGCCGGGATCAGCCGCCCGACGATCACGTTCTCCTTGAGACCGCGCAGGTCGTCGGTCTTGCCCGAGATGGCCGCCTCCGTCAGGACCCGGGTGGTCTCCTGGAACGACGCAGCCGAGATGAAGCTGTCGGTCGAGAGCGACGCCTTGGTGATCCCGAGGAGCACGGGCTTGGCGGTCGCGGGGCGCTTGCCCTGGGCCAGCACCCGCTCGTTCTCCTCCTGGAACGCGAACTTGTCCACCAGCTCGCCCACCACGAACTCCGTGTCCCCGACCTCCTCGATGCGCACGCGGCGCAGCATCTGGCGGACGATGATCTCGATGTGCTTGTCGTTGATGGTCACGCCCTGCAGGCGGTAGACCTCCTGCACCTCGTTCACCAGGTACTTCTGCAGCTCCCGGTCGCCGAGGACGGCCAGGTAGTCGTGGGGGTTCGGGGAGCCATCCATGAGCGGCTCGCCGGCCTTCACGCGGTCGCCCTCGTGCACGCTGATGTGCTTGCCCCGCGGGATCAGGTACTCCTTCGTCTCGCCGTTGTCGGCGCGGATGACGATCTTCCGCATGCCCTTGACGAAGCCACCCATCTCCACGCGGCCGTCGATCTCGGTGATGACCGCCTGCTCCTTGGGCTTGCGCGCCTCGAACAGTTCGGCCACCCGCGGCAGACCGCCGGTGATGTCCTTGGTCTTGGTGGTCTCCCTCGGGATCTTCGCGATGATGTCCGCCGCGAAGACGTCCGCGCCGTCGGCCACCAGCAGGTGGGCGCCCACCGGCAGCGGGTAGCGGTGCCGCTCGCTGGCCTCGTCGCTGACCCCCGTGCGGATGACCACGCCCGGCTGCAGCCGGCCCTCCGGGTCCTCGATGACCACCTTCCGGGCCAGGCCGGTGACCTCGTCGAACTCCTCGCGCACCGTCACGTGCTCGACGATGTCCTGGTACTCCACGCGGCCCGTGAACTCCGTGAGGATGGGGTTGGTGAACGGGTCCCACTCCACCAGCACCGTCCGGGCCTTGACCTTCTGGTCGGGCTTGACCTTGAGCTTGGCCCCGTAGACCACCGGGTACCGCTCCCGCTCCCGGCCGCGCTCGTCCACGATGCCGATCTCGCCGTTGCGGTTGGTCGCCACCAGGTCCCCGTCCCGGTTCATGACGGTGCGGAGGTTGTGGTACTTCACGACCCCGGCGTTCTTGGCCTCGTGCTTGGAGGCCTCGACCACGCGGCTCGCGGTGCCGCCGATGTGGAAGGTCCGCATGGTGAGCTGCGTGCCCGGCTCGCCGATGGACTGCGCGGCGATGATCCCCACCGCCTCGCCCAGCTCGGCCAGCCGCCCGGTGCCCAGGTTCCGGCCGTAGCACATCACGCACACGCCCCGCTTGGTCTCGCAGACCAGGACGGAGCGGATGCGGACGCGCTCGATGCCGGCGTCCTCGATCTTCTGGGCGATCTCCTCCGTGATCTCGTTGTTCATCTGCACGATGATCTCGCGCGAGAGGGGATCGCAGACGTCCTCGGCCGCCACCCGGCCCACCACCCGGTCCTTCAGGGACTGGATGATGTCGCCGCCCTCCACCAGCGGCGTGGCCTCGATGTACTTCACCGTGCCGCAGTCGTACTCGCTCACGATCACGTCCTGGGCCACGTCCACCAGGCGCCGCGTCAGGTAGCCGGAGTCGGCCGTCTTGAGCGCGGTGTCGGCGAGGCCCTTGCGGGCGCCGTGCGTGGAGGTGAAGTACTCCAGCACGGTGAGGCCCTCGCGGAAGTTGGAGGTGATGGGCGTCTCGATGATCTCGCCCGAGGGCTTGGCCATGAGGCCGCGCATGCCGGCCAGCTGGCGGATCTGCTGCTTGGAGCCCCGGGCGCCCGAGTCCGCCATCATGTAGATGGGGTTGAACTCGCCGCCGGCGGCCCCCGCCTCCAGCTCCCGGAACATGTCCTCGGCGATGAGCTCCGTGGTGTGCGCCCAGATGTCCACCACCTTGTTGTAGCGCTCGCCGTTGGTGATGACGCCGTCCTGGTACTGCTGCTCCACCTCGTTCACCTGGCGCCGCGCCTCGGCGATGTGCCGCTCCTTCGACGACGGGATGTGCATGTCGTCGATGCCGATGGAGAGCCCCGACAGGCTGGCGTAGCGGAAGCCCAGGTCCTTCAGCTCGTCCAGGAACTGGACGGTGACCTCGTTGCCCAGGGTGTTGTAGCAGCGGGCCACCAGGGCGCTGATCTCCTTCTTCTTGAGCTCCTGGTTCACGAAGCGCAGCGGCTCGGGGACCACCTCGTTGAACAGGCACCGGCCCACGGTGGTCTCGATGACCTCGCCCTTCCAGCGCACGCGGATGCGGGCCTGGAGGTCGACGTCCTCGTTGTCGTAGGCGACGCGGACCTCCTCGGGGTCGGCGAACAGCCGCCCCTCGCCCCGCACCGGCCGGTCGGGGGCCGACAGGCGCTCCTTGGTCAGGTAGTAGATGCCGAGGACCATGTCCTGCGTGGGCACGGCCAGCGGCGCGCCGTTGGCCGGCGACAGGATGTTGTTGGCCGACAGCATCAGCACCTGGGCCTCCAGCTGGGCCTCCATGCTGAGGGGCACGTGGACCGCCATCTGGTCGCCGTCGAAGTCGGCGTTGAACGCCGTGCAGACCAGGGGGTGGATCTCGATGGCCTTGCCCTCCACCAGGATGGGCTCGAAGGCCTGGATGCCCAGCCGGTGGAGCGTCGGGGCCCGGTTGAGGAGGACCGGGTGCTCCTTGATGACCTCCTCCAGGATGTCCCAGACCTCGGGCCGCTCCTTCTCCACGTACTTCTTGGCCGCCTTGATGGAGGAGGCGATGCCCCGCTCCTCCAGCTTGCGGAGGATGAAGGGCTTGAACAGCTCCAGGGCCATCTTCTTGGGCAG
>JBBIOF010000283.1:0-4267 GCA_037443505.1 Candidatus Rokuibacteriota bacterium | reverse complement strand
CGGCCGCCGGCGCCCGGCCCGCCCCCCTGGACCCGCGCGAGCGCCACCTGGCCAACCTCCGGCAGCTCACGTTCGGCGGTCAGAACGCCGAGGCCTACTGGGACTGGACGGGCACGCGCCTGGTGTTCCAGTCCACGCGCCCGCCGTTCGGCTGCGACCAGATCTTCACCATGCGGGAGGACGGCACCGATGTGCGGCTGGTCTCCACCGGCCGTGGCCGCACCACGTGCGCCTTCTTCTTCCCGGACGGCCGGCGGGTCATCTACGCCTCGACGCACGAGGGGGGCGACGCCTGCCCGCCCCAGCCCGACCGCTCGCGCGGCTACGTCTGGCCGCTCTACGCCAGCTGGGACATCTTCGCGGCCGACCTCGAGACCGGCGCGCTGGCCCGCCTGACCGCGAACGATGCCTACGACGCCGAGGGCGCCGTCTCGCCCGACGGCCGCCGCGTCGTCTTCACGTCGCTCCGCGACGGCGACCTGGACCTCTACGTGATGGACGCCGACGGCGGCGGCGTCCGGAGGCTCACGGCCGACCCCGGCTACGACGGCGGCCCGTTCTTCTCCTGGGACGGGCGGTTCATCGTCTTCCGCGCCTCCCGCCCCGAGACGCGGGAGGAGCTCGAGGAGTACCGCGCGCTCCTGGGTCAGGGCCTGGTGCGGCCCCGCCGCCTGGACATCTACCTGATGCGGGCCGACGGCACCGGGCTCACCCGCGTGACCCGCATCCCGGCCGCCAACTTCGCCCCCTTCATGCACCCCGACGGCCAGCGGATCGTCTTCTCGTCGAACCTGCACGACCCGACGGGGCGGTCGTTCGCCCTGTACCTGGTGGGCGTGGACGGGTCCGGGCTCGAGCGCGTGACGTGGTCGGAGGGGTTCGCCTCGTTCCCCATGTTCTCGCGGGACGGCCGCAAGCTCGTCTTCTGCGGGAGCCGCGGGGCGACGGCGCCGCGGGACCTGAACGTCTTCGTGGCGGACTGGGTGGACTGACTCCGGGGGTCTCCGGCGCCCCCGCACACTCCCCGGCGCTGGCGGCGCCCAGGGCGCGGCCGTGGCGCCCCTCGACCGGGCGATCCGTCGCTCAGCGCCGTCCCGGCGGCCCCGCCGTCTCGACCGGCAGGTCCTCGCGGTTGCCCCACTCGATCCAGGAGCGGTCGTAGCCCCGGACGTTCGGGTAGCCAAGCAGGCGCAGCACGAAGTAGGTGTGGGCGGCGCGGTGGTGGGTCTGGCAGTAGGACACCACCGTCCGGTCCGGCGTGACACCCCGGGCCGCGTACATCGCCCTGAGCTCCTCGAGCGGCTTGAAGGTCCAGTCGGCGCGGAGGTTCTGGCGCCACTCGATGTTCACCGCCCCGGGGATGTGGCCGCCCCGGCGCGCCCGGACGTCCCGGCCCTCGTACTCGGCCGGCGAGCGCGCGTCCACCAGGACGGTGCCCGGGTCGCCCAGCCGCTCCTTGATCCACTCCGCGGATGCCACACGCTCGGCGCGCACGATGGGCCGGTACGCGGTGGGCGCCACCTTCGGGATCTCGCGCGTGACCGGCCGGCCGCCCCGGCGCCACGCCTGGATGCCACCGTCCAGCAGGGCCGCCCGGTCGTGGCCCAGGACGTCGAGCGTGAAGAAGAGCCGCGAGGCGTGGAGCCCGCCGCTGTCGTCGTAGATGACCACGAGCGTGTCGGGACGGATCCCCAGCGAGCCCAGCAGTCGCGCCCCCTCCTCTGCCGTCGGCAGCCGGAAGCCGCCGGCCGGCACCGCCACCCTGGCGTCGTTCACGTTGAGGTACACCGCGCCCGGCACGTGGGCCTGCTGGTAGGCCTCGGGCTCCGTCACCATGTCCACGATCCTGATCCCCGGGTCGCCCAGGCGCGCCTGGAGCCACGCCGGGTCCACCAGCAGCTTCGTGTCTTCCGCCGCCGCGCCGCCGGGCCCGAGGATCAGGGCGGCGGCTGCCAGCATCGCTCCCGCCAGTCGCTTCATGACGCCTTCCCCCTCCGCGCGCGCTCGAGCCGGCCGACGAGCCAGAACGTCCCGAGCGCGATCAGCACGACCGCCGCCGCCAGGGCCCAGAACGGCAGGCCCAGCAGGTCGGCGAAGGTGACGCCCCCCAGGTCGCCGCTGGCAACGAACCCGGCCAGCACCACGTACGTCTCCGCGAACACCCAGACCCCCGCGATCACGCCGGCCATGAAGACCAGCGCGTCCACCCGTCCCGAGGCCGCGCCCACGGCCGAGGAGCCGGGTCAGTAGCCTCCCAGGGCGAAGCCGGCACCCAGGACGGCGCCGCCCACGATCTGGGGCCAGAGGAAGGTCGGCTGCACGGCCAGCGACTCGATCTCCACCACGCCGGCGGCGGCCAGCGCGCCGATCCCGGCCGCGGCCACCGCGATGGCCGTGAACATGACCTTCAGCATGGTGAAGTCCTCGAGGTAGAAGAGCCCCGTGAGCTTGCGCGGGTCCCCGAGGCCGCCCCGCTCCAGCAGGAAGCCGAACGCCACGCCCAGCCCGAGCCCGGCCAGCAGCCCGGGCGTGCCCTCCAGCCCGATCGGCCAGCTCATCGCCACGCCCCCCTGACCACCCAGGCGGTCACGAAGCCCGCCACCATGAACGCTCCCAGGAAGGCCCACGCGCCGGGCGCGAGGACGGCGCCCCCCGACAGGGCGAGCCCGCTCGTGCACCCCTGCGCCACCCGGCTCGCGAACCCGACGGCGGCCCCGCCCACGAAGGCGAAGGCGAGCCGCCGCCCGGCGCCGATGCGGGCGCCCCTGTCCAGCCGCCAGCGGAGCCGGCCCGCGGACCAGGCGCCCACGAGCCCACCGGCCACGACGCCGACGACCTGGACGACGATCCACTGGGCCCAGAGCCGGCCCGCCTCCAGGTAGCCGACGATGTAGGGGTTGGCCTGGGCGCGGCCGGGTGCCACCGCGCCCTCCACCCGCGCGGCCACGTGGGCGAAGGCTCCCGAGGCCCCGAGGCCGAAGCCCATCAGGAGGTAGGCGGCCAGCAGGGTGAAGCCCAGCCCCACTCCGACGACGTACGGCGACCAGTACGGGCGCATCACGATGCCTCCTCGATCCGCATGATGGGGGGCGGCCGGCGGGGAATCCCCACCACCACTCCCTCCGGGCTCCGGCGCCGCTCGAGCGCCGCGATCTCCTCCGGGCCCAGCAGGAGCCGGCGGTCGAGCCCCGTCACCGCCGCCGCCGCGTCCAGGCAGTGGGCCCAGCTCGCACCGTTGACGAACAGCATCCCGTCCACGTCGAGCGTGCCGCCCTGACCCGTGAACCCCAGCGCGCGCGTCCGGCCCGTCACCAGGGGCGCCAGCACGCCCAGCAGCGGCTCCGGCCGCGTGTGGGTCGCGAACACGCGCGCGGGCACCCACTCAGGATACAGCCTGGCCGCGGCCTCGGCGGAGACGACGTGACGGGCCTCCCGCGGCCCGCGGGGGACGCGGAAGCGGCCGGGCTCCAGCATCGCCACCACCGCGTGCTCGATGCCGGCGTCGCCGAGGCGCGCGGAGGCGCGCAGGACCTCCACCAGCTGGTAGCCGCCCACGGCGGTCAGCAGCAGGCGCGCACGGTCCGGCCGGTGGCCCGCCCACGGGAGCGCCAGGGCACCGTCCCGGAGCAGCCGCCGCGCCTCCTCGGCCTCGAGGAGGTCGGGGACCTCGGCCTTCGGCACCACCACGGCCCACACCTGCCCGTGCGTGCCGTACACCGCCTCCATCACGGCCGCGGCGCTGTTGGTGTCGGGCGGGAAGAGCACGCGCGCGACGTCGGAGGGCTCGCCCAGCAGCGCCTCGGCCAGCACGGGATCCTGGTGCGAGCGCTCGTTCTTGGCGTTCTCCCAGGTGTGCGAGGGCAGGACGAGGGGCACCGACAGCCAGCCGGGCGGGCGGCCGGCCGCGGCCAGCTGGTCGGCGAAGGTGATCTCCTGCCGCACGAGGCCGTGCATCCTGCCCGCGAAGGCCTCGTAGGTCACCACGATGTTGATGCCGCCCTTGTTGCCGAGGGCCGCACCCGCCACGGCCTCCTCGTTCAGGGCCGTGATCACCGCGCCGTCCACCGCCTCCGGGATCCCCGGCTCCGGGTCGGTGACGCGGAACCGGAGGGCGTCGAGCGTCCGCTGCATGCGGTTGCTCCGCATCTCGTCGGGGTTGCCCACCCTCGGCCGGAGGTGCGGGTTGGCGCGCACCGCGGCCACGAATCCCAAGTCCACCGCCTCCATGGGGGAGGAGCCGACCCACGCGGTCGGGTCGGAGCGCCGG
>JBBIOF010000282.1:0-4288 GCA_037443505.1 Candidatus Rokuibacteriota bacterium | reverse complement strand
CCAGAACAGGTGCTGCCAGAGCAGCGGGTCGCCGCCGGCCGCGGGGTCGGGCCTGGGCGGCATGCTGAGCAGCGTCGGCAACCGCGACGGCTTCTACGCCATGCTCATCGCCTTCATCGTCGCGCTGGGCGCCTGGCCGGCGGCCCTGCCGCTCCTGATGGTCGTGGTGGCGGCCGGCTCGCACGGCTTCTGGCTGGCCGCGCTGGCCCACCGGCTGACCGGCGCCCGGAGGCCCGCCGGCCGCTGACCCGCGGCGTCCGACGCGGGCTCCGGGCGCCCGGTCGCGCGATCGGCTCACGAGTGCTCACTCCGTCCGCGCCGCCCCCAGCAGGACGCGGTGCGGGTCCAGGAGGTCGCGCAGCCCGTCGCCGAAGAGGTTGATGCCGAGCGTCGTCAGGAAGATGGCGAGCCCGGGGAAGGCGGCCAGCCACCAGTGGGTGAGCACGTACACCCGCCCCTCGCCCAGCATGCCGCCCCACGACGGCGTGGGCGGCTGGATACCGAGCCCCAGGAACGACAGGAATGACTCCAGGATGATCATCCGCGCCACCTCGAGGCTCGCCATCACGATGACGGTGTTGGCCAGGTTGGGCAGCACGTGGGCCCGGAGGATCCGTCCGCTGCCCACGCCCAGGGCGCGCGCGGCCACGACGAACTCCAGCTGGCGGTACTTGAGGGTCTCCGCCCGGACCACCCGCGTGTAGACCGGCCAGCCCGTCACGCCCAGCACCACGATCATGTTGGTGAAGCTCGGCCCCACCACCGCCACCGCCGCCAGCGCCAGCAGCAGGAACGGGAACGCCAGGATCACGTTGACCAGGTTGCTCACGACGGCGTCGATGGTGCCGCCGTAGTAGCCGGCCAGCAGCCCCAGCGTCACCCCGAGCGTCATGGACAGCACCACCGCCAGCGCCCCCGCGCTCACGGAGACGCGGGCGCCGTAGACGATGCGGGAGAGCACGTCGCGGCCCAGGGCGTCCGTGCCCAGGGGCCGCTCCCAGCTCCCGCCGGGGTGCCACACGGGCGGCAGGAGGCGGGCGCCCACGTCCTGCGCGTACGGGTCGTGGGGAGCCACCCAGGGCGCCCCCACGGCGGCGAGCAGGGCCAGGGCCACCACCACGCCGCCCGCCAGCAGCGGCCGCGCCCGCCCCAGGCTAGGCACGGCCGCCCTCCAGCCGGATGCGGGGGTCCAGGCAGGCGATCACCACGTCGGTGAGGGTGTTGACGACCACGATCAGGAGGGCCAGCAGGATCACGGCCCCCTGCACCACCGGGTAGTCGTAGGTGCGGATGGCCTTGACCGCCAGCGAGGCCACCCCCGGCCACGCGAACACCGTCTCGGTGACCACGGCGCCGCCCAGCAGCCGGCCGAACTGGAGCCCCAGGATGGTGACGATGGGAATGGCCGCGTTCCGGAGCGCATGCTTGTAGAGGAGCACCGCCTCCCGCACGCCCTTGGCCCGCGCGGTGCGGATGTAGTCCTGGGTGAGCACGTTCAGCACCTCGGAGCGCGTGAGCCGCATGGTGAGCGGCGCCAGGTAGACGCCCAGCGTGAGGGCCGGGAGCACCAGGTGACCGAGGGTGCCGCGCCCGGAGGCCGGCAGGAGCCGGAGCTTCACCGCGAACAGGATGATGAGCATGATGCCCAGCCAGAAGATGGGCATGGCCTGGCCCGCCACCGCGCCCACCGTGCAGAGGCGGTCGGTGACCGAGCCCCGCCGGACCGCCGCCACGATGCCCAGCGGGATGGCCACCGCGACGGCCACCAGCATGCCGGCGAAGGTCAGCTCCAGCGTGGCCGGCATGCGCTCCAGGATCAGCGCGAGCGCCGACTCCTGGGTGAAGAGCGAGCGGCCGAAGTCCCCGCGGACGGCGTCGCCCAGGAAGGCGGCGTACTGGATCCACAGGGGCCGGTCCAGGCCCAGCCTGGACCGGAGGAGGGCGACGTCGACCTCCGAGGCGTCCTGGGGCAGGAGCAGCAGCACGGGGTTGCCGACCACGTGCAGGAGCGCGAACGTGATCAGCGAGATTCCCAGGCACACCACCACCGCCTGGAGGAGCCGGTGGACGACGTACGCCCTCACCTCGTCGGGCCGACGGCCGCGGTCGTGCCGGCCCCGCCCCTACTTCCAGGTGGCCGCGAAGACGCGCATGATCTCGTCGCTGGACGCCTCGTAGTTCAGCTTGTTGCTCACGGCCTCGATGGTGTACTGCGCGTACATCGGCACCCAGTACGCCTGGTCCACCAGGTGGCGCTGCAGCCGCCCGTACAGCTCCAGGCGCTTCTTCGGGTCCACCGTCGCCCGGGCCTCGTCGAGCCAGGCGTCCATCTCCTTCGACGTGTTGTAGGCGTAGGGCTGCCCGGTGTGGAAGTGGATGTAGTAGATGGCGTCGGAGTCGAACACCGAGTTGTAGCCCCAGGACGCCATGGTGATGCCGTCGAGCTTGGCCCCGCGGAAGTTGGCCAGGTACTGCCCCACGTCCGCGAAGTGCCGCGGCTTCACCCGGATGCCCACGCGGCCCAGGTACCCCATCACCGCCTGGGCCACCTGGTCCACGGCCACGATGGAGCCCGTGTAGGTGTTGAGCGTCACCTCGAAGCCGTTGGGGTAGCCGGCCTCGGCCAGGAGCTTCCGGGCCGTCTCGGGGCTGTACGCGAGGGGCCTCACGGCCGGGTCGAACCCGAAGGCCATGGGGTTGTTGCCGGCGGGCGTGCGGACCGCCATCCCGCCCAGGACCTTCTCGATGATCTCGTCCACGTTGACGGCGTGGTTGACGGCGCGGCGGACCCGCACGTCGGTGAGCGGCGTCCGGCTCACCCGCCCGTCGCCGTCCATCTGCAGGAAGACCACGCGGAGGATCTTGGTGGCCGTCACCCGCGCCACGCCCGAGGCCTTGATGGCGGGGATCTGGTCGGGCGGCACGGCGCGAATGATGTCCACGCCGCCCGAGAGCAGCTCGGCGATCTGGGTGGCCGTCTCGGGGATCACGCGGAAGACGATGGTCTGGATGGCCGGCGCCCCCTTCCAGTACTGCTCGTTGGCCTCGACCACCAGCTGCTCGCCCTTGCGCCACTCCTTGAACCGGTAGGGCCCGGTACCCACCGGGTTCCGCGCGAAGTGCGCGTCGCCCTTCTCCCGGACGTACTTCGGCGGCACCATGCCGAAGTTGCCGAAGGTGAGGATCTCGTGGATCAGGGGGTAGGGCTTGTGGGTGACGATGCGCACCGTGTGCTCGTCCACCACGTCCACCGACCTGATCCAGGTGAAGTTCCCCCGGATGGGCGACTTCTGGTCGGGGTTCAGCACCCGGTCGAAGGAGAACTTCACGCTCTCGGCGTTGAAGGGCTCGCCGTTGTGGAACCGGACGCCCTTGCGGAGCTTGAGCTCCCAGGTGGTGGGGTTGACCGCCCGGAGGGACTCCGCCAGGTGCGGCACCGGCTGCCAGGTCTTCGTGTCGCGGGCCAGCAGCGTGTCGAAGATGTGCTGGTTGACGATGATGCCCATGCGCTCGGTGTGCATGTGCGGGTCCATGGTGGACGTGTCGCTGCCGAACGCCACCACCACCCGCCCGCGCGGGGCCGCCTCGGCCCCGAGGGGCGCCGCCAGGAGCGACAGCATCGCGAAGAGAAGGACGAGTCCTCGAGCCTTGCCCATCGTCGCCTCCGTCGTGGTCCGGTGAGCCGTGTCAGGCCGCGGCCAGCTCGAACAGGGCCGCGGCGGTGGTCCGGATGCCATGGATGAACCCCTCGATGGTCGTGTTCTCGTCGGGGGCGTGGTTGGCCTCGTCGTGGGGCGCGTAGGGCACCCAGATGCTGGGCAGCCCCAGGACCCGGGTGAACAGGTAGTCGGGGATGGTGCCGCCCAACCCCGGCAGGACCACCGGGCTCCGCCCCCAGGCGCGCTCGACGGCGCGGACCACCGCCCGCCCGAAGGGGTGGTCCGCCGGCGTGCGCGAGGGCGGCACGGCGCCCAGGCGCCTCACCTCCACGTCGGCGAAGCCGCCCCGTCGGAGGTGGCGGCGGATCTTCTCCTCGATCTCGTCGGGGCTCTGCTCGGGCACCAGGCGGGCGTCCAGCTTGGCCCGCGCCGACCGCGGGATGATCGTCTTCGCCCCCGGCCCCTGGTAGCCGGCGGTGAGCCCGGCGACGTTCAGGTTGGGCTCGAGCAGGAGCCGCCGGTAGTAGGCGGCGCCCCGGCGGCCGCCGGCCGGTGGCACGCCCAGGTCCGCCGTCACGCCGGCCTCGTCGAACGGCACCGCGCGCAGCAGCCGCTCCTCCGCCGCGGTC
>JBBIOF010000281.1:0-4293 GCA_037443505.1 Candidatus Rokuibacteriota bacterium | reverse complement strand
GCCCACATAGTAGGTGTTGGGATGGTTGGGTGCCAGGCACGGAACTATCAGGACGACTTTTATGGTCGCGGCCGAGGTGATGTCGTTTTTGCCGATGACGTGCGAGTAGATGTCGGTGGCCAGGACGCTGTACCGGCCGCCCACCAGGATGGGGTTGCCGAAGTCGGTCATGCAGAGGATGAAGACCACCAGCGCGGCCGAGGCCAGGCCGGGCCGGGCCAGCGCGAGCGTCACCCGCCGGAGGACGGTCAGCGGCCCGGCGCCCAGGTTCTCGGCCGCCTCCTCCAGCGTGGTGTCGATGGTGTCCAGCACGCCGGCCAGCAGGAGGTAGGCCTGGGGCAGGAACGTGAACACCTGGGTCAGCACGATGCCGTGGAAGCCGTAGATGGAGCCCTCGAGCCCCAGCGCCCGCGTCACCACCCCGTTGCGGCCGAAGAGGAGGATGAACGCCAGCGACACCAGGAACGGCGGCGAGATGAGCGGCAGGAGGCTCATCAGCGAGATGAAGCGCTTGCCCGGGATGTCGGTCCGGGTCACCGCGTAGGCCATCACCAGCGCCACCGCCACGGTGAGCACGGTGGAGACGGCCGCGACCGCCAGGGAGTTCAGGAGGATCCGGAACAGGCGCCACGTGCTGAAGAACTCGCGGTAGTGGGCCAGCGTGAGCCCCGCCGGGCCGAGGAGGCTCCGTCCCAGCACCCGCACCACCGGCCAGGCCACGAAGACGCCCAGCAGGAGGAGCACGGCGGCCCCCGCCAGCGTCACGCCCAGGTCCAGGCGGGCGGCACGCGCCGGCGGGAGCGCGAGGGCGCGCGGGGGCTCGGCGGCCACGGGACCCTCCAGGGCTCAGCCGGCGGTGAAGCCGCCGTCCACCACCAGCTCGGCCCCCGTCATGTAGGAGGATTCGTCGCTGGCGAGGAAGAGCGCCACCTGCGCGATCTCGCGCGGCTCGGCGATCCGGCCCAGGGGGATGGCGCTCTGGAACTCCCGGCGCAGCGTGTCGTCGAGGTACGGCGCCTGGAGGGGGGTATCCACGATGCCGGGGTGGATGATGTTGCAGCGGATCCGGTCCCGGGCGAGCTGGATGGCCAGCGACCGGGTGAGGGAGATCAGCGCACCCTTGGCGGCGGTGTAGGCGTCCTGCGCCCGGGTGAAGCCCACCAGCGCCGAGACGGAGCCCGTGACGATGATGGAGCCGCCGCCCGCCTTCCTGAGGTGCGGGATGCCGTGCTTGGTGACCCAGAACACGGACTTCAGGTTGACGGCCACCACCCGGTCCCACCACCGCTCGTCGGTCTCCAGCACGGAGCGGTCGCGGTCCTTCCAGAGGACGCCGGCGTTGTTGTAGAGGACGTGCAGCGCGCCGAAGCGGCGGGCGCCGTCCTCCACCATGCGCTGGACGTCCCCCTCGACGGCCACGTCGCCGGGGGTGACCAGCGCCTGGCCGCCGTGCGCCTCGATCTCGCGGGCGGTGTCCCGCGCCGCCCCCTCGTCGATGTCGGCCACGACCACGCGCGCGCCCTCCGCGGCGAAGAGCAGGGCCGCGGCCCGGCCGATCCCCATCCCCGCGCCCGTGATGAACGCCGCCTTGCCGTCGAGCCGTCCGGCCACGGGCCTCAGATCCTCTCGAAGTTCCGGGCCAGCTCCCAGTCCGTCACGGCCTGGTCGAAGGCCCGCTGCTCCATCCGGGCCGCGTGCAGGCAGTGGTCCACCACGCGGTCGCCGAACGCGGCCCGCGCCGCGCGGGAGCGCTCCAGCTCGGCGATCGCCTCCCCCAGCGTCCGCGGGACCTGGGGCAGAGTGGCGTCCTGGTAGGCGTTGCCCTCGTAGAGGCGGGGCGGCTTGAGCCGGCCGGCGATGCCGTGGAGGCCGGCCGCGATGGTGGCGGCGAAGGCCAGGTACGGGTTGGCGTCCGCGCCGGGGATCCGGTTCTCCACCCGGACCGCGCGGCCCTGGCCGCACAGCCGGAACCCGCAGGTGCGGTTGTCCCACCCGGCGGCGATCCGGGTGGGCGCGAAGGAGCCCGCCTGGTAGCGCTTGTAGGAGTTCACCCCGGGCGCGTAGAACCACGCCAGCTCGCGCGCCAGGGCCATCTGCCCGGCCAGCCACTGGCCCAGCAGGGGCGTGAGGACCCGCCTCCGGCTCCCCTCCCGGCGCGGCGGGGCGAACAGGGCGCGCCGGCCCGCCCGGTCCCACAGGGACGAGTGGAGGTGGAACGAGGAGCCTGCCGCCGCCTGGTCGTACTTCGCCATGAAGGTCACCGCGCAGCCGGCCTGGTAGGCGATCTCCTTCGCCCCGTGCTTGTAGAGGGCGGTCCGGTCCGCCATGTCCAGGGCCTCGGCGTACTCCAGGTTGATCTCCTCCTGGCCGCGGCCCCACTCGCCCTTGGAGCCCTCCACCGGCACCCCCGCGCCCTCCATGGCGTTCCGGATGGTCCGGATGAGGGGCTCCTCCCGGGACGTCTGCAGGATGTGGTAGTCCTCCAGGTAGCCCGCCACGGGCGTGAGGTCGCGGTAGCGCCGGGCCCGCGCCTCGTCGAACGACTCCCTGAAGCAGTAGAGCTCCAGCTCCGCCGCCACCTTCACCGTGAACCCCAGCGCCGCCGCCCGCGCCACCTGGCGCCTGAGGATCCAGCGGGGCGCCTCCTCGATGGGCTCGCCGTCCTCGGTGTAGACGTCGCAGAACACCAGGGCCGTCTTTGGCAGCCATGGGACGAGCCGCAGGGTACCGAGGTCCGGGACCATGTGCATGTCGCCGTAGCCCCGCTCCCACGAGGTCAGCGCGAAGCCCGGCAGCGGCTCCATCTCCATGTCCACGGTGAAGAGGTAGATGCACGCGTGCGCCCCGTGGGCGGCCACGTGATCCAGGAAGTGGCGGGCCACGACGCGCTTGCCCATGAGCCGGCCGTAGCCGTCGGGGACGACCGTGAGGACGGTGTCCAGCGCGCCCCCGCGGACGAGCTGCGCGAGCGCCTTGAGGTCGAGCCCTCCCGGCATGCCGCGGATACTAGCGCAACCCGCCGCCCTGTGTCACGCTGGGGCCGTGCCGGCGCCGCGTCGCACCGTCGTCGCGTGGACGCTGTACGACTTCGCCAACTCCGCCTTCGTCGCCGTCATCCCCGCCACCGTCTACTCGAAGTACTACGCCCTCGCCGTGGTGGGCAACGTGCGGGGCGAGGGGGACTTCTGGTGGGGGCTCGCGGTGACGACCTCCATGGCCGTCGTCGCCCTGTCGTCCCCGCCCCTCGGGGCCATCGCCGACCACGCCGGGATCCGCAAGCGGCTGCTGGTGCTCCTCACCTGCACCAGCGTGGGCGCCACCGCCCTGATGGCCACCGTGGACCCCGGGGAGGTGCTGTGGGGGTGGCTGCTGGCGGTGGTGGCAACCGTCGGCTTCGAGGCCGCCCTCGTCTACTACAACGCCTACCTCCCCGACCTCGCCCCGCCCGAGCGCCAGGGACGCCTGTCGGCCTACGGGTTTGCCCTGGGCTACCTGGGCTCCGCCGTGGCCCTGGCCGCGGCGCTGCCCTTCGCCGTGGCCGGGCGGTACGGCGGCGCGTTCCTCGTGGCGGCAGGCCTCTTCGGCGTCTTCGCCGTGCCCGCCGTCCGGTACCTGCCGCCCGACCGTCCCGGCCGGCTCGACCTGGCCAGCGCCGTGCGGGTCGGCTTCACGGAGACCCGGGCCACGCTGCGCCGCATCCTGCGCGTGCCCGCCCTCCGATCCTTCCTCCTCGCCTACCTCGTCTACGAGGACGGCATCAACACGGTCATCTACTTCTCGTCGGTCTTCGCCGGCCACACCCTGGGCTTCACCACCGCGGAGGTCATCCAGCTCTACTTCGTCGTCCAGCTCTCCGCCCTGGTCGGCGCCTGGGCCTGGGGCCGCCCCACGGACCTCAAGGGCCCGAAGTTCGTCGTGATGTGCACCCTGGTCCAGTGGTGCCTGGTGGTGGCCGCGGCCTACTTCGTGACGACCAGGGCGCAGTTCCTCGCCGTGGCGGTGGTGGCGGGCACCGCGCTCGGGGCGGTCCAGGCCGCGAGCCGGACCTTCATGGCCTCGCTCATCTCCCGGGGTGAGGAGGCGGAGATGTTCGGCTTCTACGCGCTGTGCGGGAAGACCGCGGCCATCTTCGGGCCCATGGTCTTCGGCGTCGCGTCGCGGCTGAGCGGCGGCAACCAGCGGGTGGCCATCGTCGCGGTGGGGCTCTTCTTCCTGGTCGGCCTCCTGCTCGTCGCCCGCGTGCGCGCCGGGGGACCGACCGGGGCGCGGCCCGCCGCCCCCTGACCGACGGCC
>JBBIOF010000280.1:0-4298 GCA_037443505.1 Candidatus Rokuibacteriota bacterium | reverse complement strand
CGCAGGCGGCCGCCGGGGCCCTCGCCTGGCTGGGCTGGCGCCGCGCCCGGGCCCGTCGATGAATCGCGTGATCGGGGGCGCCCCGGGCGCCGGGGATCCGGGGCGCCCCACGGAGCCGCGCCGCCTCACTCGAACGCCCGGACCCAGGTCTCCGAGTAGGCGAGGAACGCGCTGCTGCTGCGGCGCCCGTGGAAGTCGCGCGGGACCGGGCGACCCCTGAGCGGCCGGTCGTTGACGCGGGCGGACACCCGCGCGGCGTCCACGAACAGGCTGAACATCTCGTGGCGGCCCGTGGCCGACCGCTCCGGCGGCAGCTCCACCATGAAGGGCCGGCCCAGCCCCTCCCAGGACAGCGTGGCCTCCACGCCGTCGCCCCGGATCCACTCCACGTGGGCGCTCCGGTGGTCGCCCGAGACCGCCACCCCGACCAGCCGGCGGTACTCGAGCGCCCCGAGGGCCGCGGCGCCGCGGAAGGCGCCGAAGCGGCTCACGAACCCGGCCACCAGCCAGCGGGCCAGGGGCTCGTTGTCGGTGACGCAGACGTTGAGGGCCTCGGGAAGGCTCACCGTGAGGCCGGGCGATTCCAGCAGCACCAGGGCGTGGCCCCGCCCGTAGGGCGAGACCACCACCCGGAAGAAGCTCACGAGCGTGACGAAGGGGCCCTCGGGCTCCTCCTTCAGGTACATGCCGGGGTTCTCCCCCGACCAGTCCACGACCCCGGGATGGATGGGCGACCGGCCCGCCATGGTCCCGGATGATACCGCGCGTCCGGCGTGGGCTCCGGGGCCCCGTTTTTGGGTACAATCCCGGCTGTGAAGATCGTGAGCATCGGCGGCGGGCCCGCCGGCCTCTACTTTGCCATCCTGATGAAGAAGGCCGACCCGGCGCACGAGATCACCGTCGTCGAGCGCAACCGGCCGGACGACACCTTCGGCTTCGGCGTGGTCTTCTCCGACGCCACGCTGGAGAACTTCGCCGAGGCCGACCCCGAGACCCACCGCGAGATCACCGCGAGCTTCGCCCACTGGGACGACATCGACATCCACTACCAGGGGCAGGTGATCACCTCCACCGGCCACGGCTTCGCCGGGCTCGCGCGGCAGCGGCTGCTCGACATCCTCCACCGGCGGGCCGCCGGGCTCGGGGTGAAGCTCGAGTTCCAGCGCGAGGTGACGGACCTCGGGGCGTGGGAGGACGCCGACCTGGTCCTGGGCGCCGACGGGGTGAACAGCACGGTCCGCGCGCGCCTCGCCGAGCACTTCGAGCCCGCCATCGACTGGCGCCCGAACCGGTTCGTGTGGCTCGGCACCACGTACCCGTTCCCCGCGTTCACCTTCGTCTTCAAGGAGGACGCGCACGGGCTGTGGCGGGTGCACGCCTACCGTTACGACGCGGGCCACTCCACGTTCATCCTGGAGACGACGGAAGCCACCTGGCGGCGGGCGGGGCTGGACGGGGCCGGCGAGGACGAGACGGTGGCCTTCGCCGAGCGGCTGTTCGCCCGCGAGCTGGCCGGCCACCGGATCCTCAAGAACCGCTCGCTCTGGCGCAGCTTCCCCACCGTGCGGAACGCACGCTGGCACTGGCGCAACGTGGTCCTGGTGGGCGACGCCGCCCACACCGCCCACTTCTCCATCGGCTCGGGGACGAAGCTCGCCATGGAGGACGCCATCGCGCTCAGCCGGGCCCTCGGCACCCACCGCGACGTGGCGTCGGCCCTGGCCGCCTACGAGGAGGAGCGCCGCCCCCAGGTGGAGTCCATCCAGCGCGCCGCCCAGGTGAGCCTGGAGTGGTTCGAGCAGGCCGAGCGCTACCACGGGCGCCTGGAGCCCGTGCAGTTCGCCTTCAGCCTGCTCACGCGGAGCCTCCGCGTCACCCACGAGAACCTGCGGCTCCGTGACCCGAAGTTCGTGGAGACCGTGGACCGCTGGTTCGCCGCGAGGGCGGCCGACCAGAGCGGTGTGACCGTGCACGCCCAGCCGCCGCCCCCACCCATGTTCACACCCTTCCGGGTGCGCGGGCTGGTCCTCGCCAACCGCGTGGTCGTCTCGCCCATGTGCCAGTACTCGGCGGAGGACGGCACGCCCGGCGACTGGCACCTGGTGAACCTGGGGTCGCGGGCCGTGGGCGGCGCGGCCCTGGTGATCGCCGAGATGACGGACGTGAGCCGCGAGGGGCGCATCAGCCCCGGCTGCACGGGCATGTACCGGCCGGAGCACGTGGCCGCCTGGAAGCGCATCGTGGACTTCGTCCACACCCACACGGAGGCCCGGATCGGGATCCAGCTCGCGCACGCGGGCCGCAAGGGCTCCACCCGCCGGCTGTGGGAGGGGATCGACCAGCCCCTGCCGGACGGCAACTGGCCGCTGATCTCCGCCTCGCCCCTGCCGTACCTGCCCGTGAGCCAGGTCCCCCGGGAGATGACCCGCGCGGACATGGACCTGGTGCGCGACCAGTTCGTCCGCGCGACCCGGATGGCGGAGGAGGCGGGCTTCGACTGGCTCGAGCTGCACATGGCGCATGGCTACCTGCTGGCCAGCTTCATCTCGCCCCTCACCAACGTCCGCACGGACGGGTACGGCGGGCCGCTGGCCAGCCGCATGCGCTACCCGCTGGAGGTGCTGGAGGCGGTCCGGAAGGCCTGGCCCGACGCGAAGCCCCTGTCGGTGAAGATCTCGGCCACGGACTGGGCCCCCGGCGGCCTCGAGCCCGACGAGGCGGTGGAGGTGGCCCGCCTCCTGAAGGCGCACGGCTGCGACGTGGTCACCGTGTCCACCGGCCAGACCGTGCCGCACCAGCAGCCGCGCTACGGCCGCCTCTACCAGACGCCCTTCAGCGACCGCATCCGGCACGAGGCGGGCGTGGCCACCATGACCGTGGGCAACATCTCCACCCACGCCGACGTCAACTCCATCCTGGCCGCCGGCCGGGCCGACCTCTGCGTGCTGGCCCGCGGCCACCTCTACGACCCGTACTGGACGCGCCACGCCGCCTGGGAGCAGGGCTGGGACCTCCCGTGGCCGAGCCAGTACGTCTCCGTCAAGGGCTACACCCCGCGCCCCAGCCGCTGACGCCGGCACGGCGCTTGCCGGGGAAGTCCTCCGTGAAGGCGGTGGCCCGCCGGCTGGCAGTGG
This sequence comes from Candidatus Rokuibacteriota bacterium, assembly GCA_037443505.1. Classification (GTDB taxonomy): domain Bacteria; phylum Methylomirabilota; class Methylomirabilia; order Rokubacteriales; family CSP1-6; genus JBBIOF01. The sequence goes on along the minus strand of JBBIOF010000280.1, from coordinate 1,164 downwards.
TGGCCTCCCGGACGGCGCTGGGCATGGTCCTGGCGGCTCCGGGCGGGCTCTGCGCCGTCAACCGGCTCCACGCGGCGCTGAGCCTCTCCCAGAAGCGGCGCTTCTTCCGCCTGTTCTTCGAGCCCGGCTGGCGCCTCGAGGGGACCTGGACGGTCTGCTTCGCCGGCCGGCCCATCCGGCTGCCCCTGCACTGCGACTTCCCCCTGGCCTGGTGTGCCGCCGTGGCGTTCCACGGCTACGACCCCGAGGTCCACGCCTTCTACGAAGCCGTCGCGGGCGGGCCCGACCCGCCACGCGTGGTGTTCGACGTGGGCGCCAGCTACGGGCTGCACTCCCTCCGGTTCCTGGTCCACGGCGCGCGGGTGATCTCCTTCGAGCCCAATCCCGACTGCCACGCCTACTTCCTCGAGTGCTGCCGGCTCAACGGCGTCGCGCCCGCGCTGCGGGCCGTGGCCCTCGCCGACGCGGCGGGCACGGCCGAGCTGGTGTTCCCGGCGGGCGAGACGTACCACGGAACGATCGCGCCCGGGGTCCGGGCGCGCTGGGGGGACCGGCGCGACCTGGTGGCCCTGCCGGTGCCACGGCTGACCCTGGACGAGGTCGCGGAGGCCGAGGGCGTGGCACCCGACCTGGTCAAGATCGATGTGGAGGGCGCCGAGCTGGCCGTCCTCCGGGGCGCGCGGCGCACCCTCGCGTGTTCTTCGAGAGCTGGCCGGCGAGCGGCGACCGCGCGGCGATCTTCGACCTGCTCGCGGGCGCCGGCTACGAGGTCCAGGCGCTGGGGCTTCCCTCCCGCGACGCACCGGGACTGGACCCGGCGGGATTCCTGGCCGCCCCGGCTTCCAACTTCCTCGCGCGGCCGCGACCTCGAGGCGGAGCCGCGCGGCGAGCCGGCCGCGGCCGTCAGGCCAGGTAGGCGCGCAGGCGATCGGCGATCGCCGGCGCGTGCAAGCGCACCACCGTGTCGTGGTCGCCGGGCACCCGGTGCACCTCCACCGCGGAGGCGAGCCGGCCCCATCCCCGGGTGGGATCGCCGCCCGTCTCGGGTTCCTGCTCGGGCCAGAAGAGGACCACGCGGCCGGCGAACGGACCGGGCAGGTAGCCCATCACCGCGCGGAAGTAACGATCGTAGGTCCCGTCCCCGGGGCCGCGGCCGCGCCGGCG
>JBBIOF010000279.1:0-4299 GCA_037443505.1 Candidatus Rokuibacteriota bacterium | reverse complement strand
CCGGCGGCGCGCACCGTGCTGGAGGCCCGGGCCGGCGCGGGGGGCCCGGAGGTCAGGATCGAGGTCTACACGGTGACGGGCGGGCGGTGCGTGTACGACCTGGTCTACGCGGCCCCGCCGGCGGCCGCCGGCGCCTGGCGGGCGGACTTCGGCCGCTTCGCGGCGAGCTTCGCGACGGAGTAGGAGGGAGCGGTGGACATCTATCTCAGGCGCACCACCATGTGGTACGGCGGCCTCGGGCTCCTGGGCGCGCGCGTGCTGCGCAACCTGGTGCTGCCCCCGGCCTACGCCAGGCACGTCGTCCGCGAGATCGAGATCATGGGGGTCCGCTCCCTGGCAGTGGCGCTGACCGCCGCGGTCTTCACGGGCATGGTCTTCGCCCTCCAGAGCGCGGTGAACATGGCGCGCTTCGGGGCCGAGGCGTACGTGGGGCCCGTGACGGCGCTGGCGATCCTCCGGGAGCTCGGGCCCGTGCTCACGGCCATCCTGGTGGGCGGCAAGGTCGCCTCGGGGATCACCGCCGAGCTGGGCTCCATGAAGGTGACGGAGCAGATCGACGCCCTCCGCGCGCTGGGCGTCAACTACGTCAAGCGCCTGATCGTGCCCCGGCTGCTGGCCGCCCTGGTGGTCTTCCCCCTGCTCACGGTGCTGGGGGACGTCCTGGGCGTGCTGGGGGGCATGGTGGTCATGTACTTCGAGCGCGGGGCCGACATGTACCAGTACTGGAACGTGACCACCTACTGGGTCGTCCCCAAGGACTTCCTCATGGGCGTGGGCAAGAGCGTGGTCTTCGGCTTCGTGGTGACCCTGATCGGCTGCCACAACGGGCTGGCCACCACGGGCGGCACCGAGGGCCTGGGCCGGGCCACCACCGCGACGGTCGTGCACGTGACCATGGGCGTGATCGTCGCCGACTTCTTCCTCACCAAGCTCCTCCTGAGCCTCTTCTGGTGAGCCGCGTGCCGGGGCCGGTCATCGAGGTCATCGACCTCCGGAAGTCGTTCGACGGCCTGGAGGTGCTCCGCGGGGTGTCGCTGGCGGTCGCCCGGGGCGAGACCTTCGTCGTCATGGGGGGCAGCGGGTCCGGCAAGACGGTGATGCTCCGCTGCATCGCCGGCCTGCTCCGGGCGGACGCCGGCCAGATCCGGGTGTTCGGCCGCAACATCGAGGGCCTCGGCGAGGAGGAGCTGCTGCCCATCCGGCGCCGCCTGGGCTACGTCTTCCAGGGCGCCGCCCTGTTCGACTCGCTGAGCGTGTACGAGAACGTGGCGTACGCGCTCCGGGAGCACCGGCGCCTGCCGGAGCGGGAGGTCCGCCGGCGGGTCCTGCACGCGCTCTCGCTGGTGGGGCTCGACGGCGACGTGCTGCCGCTGCTGCCCGCGGCGCTGAGCGGCGGCATGCGCAAGCGGGTGGGCATCGCCCGGGCCCTCGCCGCGGAGCCGGAGGTGATGCTCTACGACGAGCCCACGGCCGGGCTGGATCCCACCAACGCGAAGCTGGTGGCCGACCTGATCTCCCAGGTCGGCGCCGGGGTGTGCGACACTTCGATCGTCGTCACCCACGACCTGGAGCTGGCCAGGACCGTCGCGGACCGGGTGGCGATCCTGATCGGCGGGCGGTTCGCGACGGCGGGCCCGGTGGACGCGGTCCTCGCCTCGCCGGACCGCGCCGTGCAGGCCTTCCTGGCCGGCGAGGCGAGGTGAGGCGATGAACGAGGAGCGGCGCGAGCGCACCCTGAAACTCCGGGTCGGCATCTTCGTGCTGGTGTCCCTGGCGGCCTTCCTGGGGATGATCTACGCGCTGGGCGCGCGGGCCCGGCTGTTCGAGGCGCGCTACACCATCCACGCGGACTTCACCGAGGTGGGCGGCCTGGTGGAGGGGGCCACGGTGCGGCTGGCGGGCGTGCAGGTCGGGCGCGTGTCGGGCGTGCACCTGCCCGCCCAGCCGGGCGGCAAGGTGCGGGTGGACCTCACCATCGCCCGGCAGTTCGCGGACCGGGTCCGCAAGGACTCGCGCGCCCGCATCGAGACGCAGGGCCTGCTGGGCGACAAGATCATCGAGCTCACGGTGGGCACCGCCCGGATGCCGCCGGTGCAGCCGGGCGAGGTCGTCGAGGCCCAGGACCCGGTGGACATCGGCCAGGTCATCAGCCAGGGGGCGGAGACCGTGCGGAACGTCACGGCCCTCACCGAGACGCTGCGCCAGACGGCCGAGGGCTTCGCCCGGACGAAGGTCATCGACGACATCGCCGCCACCACCGACGCGGCGCGGCGGGCCACCGAGCGGCTCGACCGCCTGGTGGCCCGGGCGGAGAAGGGGCCGGGCTGGGCCCACGCGCTCCTCTACGAGGAGCCCGTGACCCTCCGGCGCCTCGACGAGGTGATCGCCAGCACCCAGGCCCTGCTGGACCGCGTGGAGCGCGGCGAGGGCGCCGTCGGCGTGCTGACCTCCCCGCGGGGCACGGAGGCCGCCCGCCGGTTCCTGGAGGCGATGGAGCGGGTGGCGCGCATGGTGGACCGCGCGGGCGAGCCGGAGGGGCTGCTGCCCGCGCTGCTCTTCGACCCGCGGTACCGGGCCGTCCTCGACGACCTGCGCACGACGGCGCGGAACCTGCGCGAGGTGTCCGACCGGGTGGCGGGCGGCCGGGGCACCCTGGGCGGGCTCGTCAAGGACGAGCCGGGGGACGAGCGCCTCCGCGTGGCCCTCGACGACCTCCGGGCGGCGGTGGCCAACCTCCGCGAGATCACCGAGCGGATCAACGAGGGGGAGGGGACGCTGGGCGCCCTGATCGCCGACCCCGCCGTCTACGAGCGGCTGGCGGCCATCCTCGACGGGGCGCAGCGGAGCTTCCTGCTGCGCTCGCTCATCCGCAGCCTGGGCCGGGAGCGGGAGGAGCCCTGATGGCGCGGGAGCGGAGCGTCTGGCGCTGCCAGCAGTGCGGCTTCGCGAGCCCCAAGCCGGGCACCTGCCCCGACTGCAAGCGGGCGAGCGGCGAGCTGGTGGTGCGCGTGGAGGAGCGCGCGGCGCCCCGTGGCGGCGGCCACCACCGGGCGGCGGCGCCCTCGGCGCGCCCCCGGCCCCTGGCCGAGGTCGCCGTGGAGCAGGTCGACCGGCTCCGGACGGGGATCGGCGAGCTGGACCGGGTGCTGGGCGGCGGCGTGGTTCCGGGCTCCCTGGTGCTCATCGGCGGCGACCCGGGGATCGGCAAGAGCACCCTGCTGGCGCAGGCCGCGCAGGCGCTGGCCGCCTCGGGCCCGGTGCTCTACGTCTCGGCCGAGGAGTCGGCGGCGCAGGTGAAGCTCCGCGCGGACCGGCTCGGCCTCCGCGGGGACGGGCTCCTGCTCTGGAGCGAGACGGACCTCTCGGCGGTGCAGGCGGAGCTGGCGGCCGTGGAGCCGCGCGTGCTGGTGGTGGACTCGATCCAGACGGTGTACCTGCCCGAGCTGGAGTCCGCGCCCGGCAGCGTCGCCCAGGTCCGGGAATGCGGCGCGCGGCTCATGACCATCGCCAAGGGCCGGGGGATCGCCGTCTTCCTGGTGGGACACGTGACGAAGGACGGGTCGCTGGCCGGGCCCCGGGTCCTCGAGCACCTGGTGGACACCGTCCTCTACTTCGAGGGCGAGCCGCACCACGCCTACCGCGTCCTCAGGGCGGTGAAGAACCGCTTCGGCTCCACCAACGAGATCGGCGTCTTCCAGATGGGCGAGCGGGGGCTCGCCGAGGTGCGCAACCCGTCGGGGTTCTTCCTGGCGGAGCGCCCGAAGGACGCGCCGGGCTCGGTGATCGTGGCGGGCCTGGAGGGCACGCGGCCCCTCCTGCTCGAGCTGCAGGCCCTGGTGGCGCCCGCCGCGTTCGGGACCCCGCGGCGGACCGTGCTGGGCGCGGACTACAACCGCGTCTGCCTGCTCCTCGCCGTGCTCGACAAGCGCGCGGGGGTGCCCCTCGGCACCCAGGACGTCTTCGTCAACGTGGCGGGGGGCGGGCGGATCGTGGAGCCGGCGGCCGACCTGGGCGTCGTGCTGGCGGCGGCCTCGAGCTACATGGATCGCCCGGTGCGCGGGGAGGTGGTCGTGGCGGGCGAGGTGGGGCTCACGGGCGAGGTGCGCGCCGTCTCGGGCCTGGCGGCGCGGCTGGCGGAGGCCGCGGCGCTGGGCTTCCACCAGGCCGTGGTGCCTCGGAGCAACCTGGCGGACCTGCCCCGGCCGCCGCTCGAAGTGCAGGGCGTGAGCACCGTGCCCGAGGCCCTGGACGCCCTGCTCGGGTGAGCCCGTGACCGTCGTCGCCGTCCGGATCGCCGTC
>JBBIOF010000278.1:0-4312 GCA_037443505.1 Candidatus Rokuibacteriota bacterium | reverse complement strand
GGCCGCGCCGAGGCGCGGCAGTACCGGTTCGGCGGCGACCTGCCCTCCATCCGCATCCGGGCGGGCACCCTCCTGCTCGACCTGGTCCGGCGGTCGCTGCCGGCCGCGGCGCCGTCCGCCCCGGAGGCCCCGGCGTGGCGCTAGCGCCCAGCGCGAGCTACAGCCTCACGGTCCGGCTGGAGATCCAGAACCGTCCGGGCATGCTGGGCCGGGTGGCCTCGGCCATCGGCGACGCGGGCGGGGACATCGGCGCCGTGGACCTGGTGGAGTCCACCCGGGATCGGGTCGTGCGCGACATCACCATCAAGGCGCGCGACAGCGTGCACGGCCAGCAGGTGGTGAACCGGCTCCGCCACGTGGCCGGCGTGCGGGTGGTCAACGTCTCGGACCGTACGTTCCTCATGCACCTCGGCGGCAAGATCGAGATCCGCAACAAGGTGCCGGTGCGGACGCGCGACGACCTGTCCATGGCATACACGCCGGGCGTGGCCCGGGTGTGCATGGCCATCCACGAGGACCGCCAGCGGGTGTTCGCGCTCACCATCAAGCAGAACTCGGTCGCCGTGGTGACCGACGGCACCGCCGTGCTCGGCCTGGGCGACATCGGCCCGGAGGCGGCGCTGCCGGTGATGGAAGGCAAGGCGATGCTCTTCAAGGAGTTCGCCGGCGTGGATGCCTTTCCCATCTGCCTGGCCACGCGGGACGTGGACAGGATCGTCGAGACGGTGAAGCTGATCGCCCCGGCCTTCGGCGGGATCAACCTGGAGGACATCTCCGCGCCCCGCTGCTTCGAGGTGGAGGAGCGGCTGCGGAAGGACCTGGACATCCCGGTGTTCCACGACGACCAGCACGGCACCGCGGTGGTGGTGCTGGCCGCCCTCCTCAACGCGCTGAAGATCGTGCGGAAGGACCTGCGCCGGATCCGGGTGGTGGTGACCGGGGTGGGCGCGGCGGGCACGGCCACCATCAAGATCCTGCAGTCGAGCGGCGTCACCGACATCATCGGCGTGGACGAGCACGGCACCATCCACCGGGGCCGCACCGTGGGCATGGACTTCATGAAGCGGTGGGTGGCGGCCACGACGAACCCCCGCCAGGTCCGGGGGCGCCTGGGCGACGCGCTGGAGCGGGCCGACGTGTTCATCGGGCTGAGCGTCCCGGGGATCCTCACCGTGCGCGACATCAAGCGGATGGCGCGCGACCCCATCGTGTTCGCCATGGCCAACCCGGTCCCGGAGATCCAGCCGGAGGAGGCCGAGAAGCACGTGCGGGTCATGGCCACAGGGCGCTCGGACTACCCCAACCAGATCAACAACGTGCTGTGCTTCCCGGGCTTCTTCCGCGGGCTGCTCGACTCGCGCGCACGCACCGTCAACGACGAGATGAAGCTGGCGGCGGCCCGCGCGCTGGCCGCGTGCGTGGGGCGGGGTGAGCTGGGCCCCGAGTACATCATCCCCAGCGTCTTCAACAAGGCGGTCGCTCCCGCCGTGGCCGAGGGAGTGGCGCGGGCCGCCCACCAGACGGGGGTCGCCCGGCGGCGCCGGCGGCTCGACCTCGCCGACCTCCGGTGAGCCGCCCCGCGGAGCACCCCGGGGCTCCGGCCCACACGCCGCGCTGGTCGGTCGTGATCCCCGCGTTCAACGAGGCGCGCCGACTGCCCCGGTACCTGGACGAGGTGCTCGGGTACTTCGAGGGGCGGGGCGAGCCCTACGAGGTGCTGGTGGTGGACGACGGCAGCAGCGACGACACCGCCGGCCGCGTGGAGGCCGTGGCCCGCCACCATCCGGCCGTGCGCGTGCTCCGCCAGGAGCACAACCGGGGCAAGGGCGCGGCCGTGCGCCGCGGCATGCTCGCCGCGTGCGGGGCGTGGCGCCTGATCACGGACGCCGACGGCGCCACGCCGATCGCGGAGGTCAAGCGCCTGGAACCGGCCCTGGCGGCCGGGGCGGACGTGGCCATCGGCTCGCGCGGGCTCGGGGACCCGTCGGTCTCCATCGCCGCCCGCACCCACCGGGTGCTGGCGGGGCGCGTCTTCAACCGCCTGGTGGCCTGGGCGGGCCTCACCGGCATTGCCGACTCGCAGTGCGGCTTCAAGGCGTTCACCGCCGAGGCGGCGCGGGCGCTGTTCGCCCTGGTGCGAACGGACGGCTTCGCCTTCGACGTCGAGCTGCTCCTCCTGGCGCGGCGGGCGGGCTACCGGATCGTGGAGGTGCCCGTGAACTGGACGGACCAGCCCGGGAGCAAGTCCAGCGTGCTGCGCGACGGGCCCGCCATGCTGCGGCAGGTCCTGCGTGCCCGCACCCGCCTGGGGAGGTCCACGTGAGCCGCCGCGCCGCGCTGGTGGAGCCGTTCCTGGCCGTCGAGATGGGCGAGCGGGCGCAGGCCCTGGAGCGGGCCGGCGTCGACGTGGTGCACCTGGAGTTCGGGGAGCCCGACTTCGAGGCGCCGCCCGCGGTCCTCGAGGCCGCGGAGAAGGCGCTCAAGGACGGCCGCACCAAGTACACCTCGAGCCTGGGCATCCTGCCGCTGCGCGAGGCCATCGCGGAGCACTACCGGACGGCCTACGGGGTGCGGGTGTCGCCCGACCAGGTGCTGGTGGCACCCGGCACCTCGCCCGCCATGCTGCTGCTCTTCGGCTACCTCCTGGACCCGGGCGACGAGGTGGTCCTCTCCGACCCGTACTACGCCTGCTACCCGAACTTCATCCGCTACGCCGAGGGCGTGCCCGTCGCCGTGGACGTGCGCGAGGAGGACGGGTTCCAGTACCGGCCCGAGGCCGTCGGCGAGCGGCTGGGGCCCCGCACGCGGGCCGTCCTGGTGAACTCGCCGGCCAACCCCACCGGCTCGGTGCTCTCCGCCGAGCGGCTGGAGGCGGTCGCCCGCCTGGCCGAGGGGCGCGGCGCCTTCGTGGTGTCCGACGAGATCTACCACGGGCTCACCTACGAGGGCCGCGACCGGTCGATCCTGGAGTTCACCGACCGGGCGTTCGTCCTGAACGGCTTCTCCAAGGCGTTCGCCATGACCGGGTGGCGGCTGGGCTACCTGATCGTGCCGCCGGAGCACGTCCGCCCGCTCCAGACGCTGTTCGGCAACTTCTTCATCTCCACCAACGAGTTCGTTCAGTGGGCGGGGGTGGCCGCCCTCCGGGAGGCGGGCGAGGACGCCCGGCGCTTTCGCCGCGTCTTCGACGAGCGGCGCCGGGCCATGATCGCCGGGCTCCGCGCGGCGGGGCTGGGGGTGGGCTTCGAGCCGACCGGCGCGTTCTACGTGCTGGCCAACGCCCGCCGGTACGCTCGGGACTCGGTCGCCCTGGCCCGAGCGCTGCTCGAGGAGGCCCACGTGGCCGTCACCCCGGGCGCGGCCTTCGGCGCCAACGCGGAGGGCTACCTCCGCTTCTCCTACGCGGCCTCGCTCGAGCGAATCGAGGAGGGCCTCCGGCGTGTGGCCCGGTTCCTGGCGGCGCGGTCGTGAGCGATGCCCGCGGCCCGGGCTGATCCGGGCCTGACGCGGCTCCTGACGTGGATGCCTCGTACCTGGCCGTCCACCTCGAGGAGGACCGGCGCCACTGGTGGTTCCGGGGGCGGCTGGCGGTGGTGCTGGCCGTGCTGGAGCGCGAGGTCGGGCGGCGGCCGGCCCGGATGCTGGAGCTGGGCTGCGGCAGCGGGAACGTGCTCGGCGCCCTCGGGCGCTTCGGACAGGCGGTGGGCATGGAGAGGGACCCCCGGCTGGTGGCCGCGGCTCGAGCGGCGGACCTGGACGTTCGGCCCGGGGCCCTCCCCCACGACGCCGTGGTCCCCGACGGCTGGGCCGACGTGGTGCTCCTGCTCGACGTGCTCGAGCACCTGGACGACGAGACGGGCGCGCTGCAGGCCGCGCGCCGCGCGCTGGCACCGGGCGGCCTCCTGGTCGTGACGGTCCCGGCCTACACGTGGCTCTGGAGCGGCCACGACGTGGCGCTCGGGCACCGGCGCCGCTACACGGCCGGGCGGCTCGCGCGGGTGGTCGGCGACGCCGGTTTCCGGGTGAATCGCGCCACCTACTTCAACACTTTGCTGTTCCCGCCGCTGGCCCTCGTCCGCGCCTGGAAGCGGGTGCGGGGCGACGATGGCCACGACCTCCGCCGGCCGCCCGCCGCGCTGAACGCGCTGCTCGAGTGGCTCTTCGCCGGGGAGCGCCACCTGGTTCCGCGCGTGCGGCTGCCGTTCGGGGGCTCGGTCCTGCTGACGGCGCGGCGGCCGGAGCGCCGGGTGATGGGAACCCGGGCCGAGAGACCCCCCCCCCCGCCAAAGAGCCCGCGCGGGGGGGGGCGAAA
>JBBIOF010000277.1:0-4325 GCA_037443505.1 Candidatus Rokuibacteriota bacterium | reverse complement strand
GGCACTCCCGCCGGGCCAGGGCGGCGTTGCGCACCTTCCAGCGGGGGCAGGCGACTTCCAGGCGGTCGCGCGTCCACGGGGCCAGGCCCTCGGGCATGAACAGCAGGACCAGCAGCACCACCACCGCGAACAGGAGCAGCCGGTACTCGCTGAGCTTGCCGACCATCCCGAGCAGCTCCGTGAGGGGATAGAGGATGAACACGCCCGTGACCGGCCCGTAGATCGTCGCCACGCCGCCGAAGATTCCCCAGATGACGGCCTGGAACGACAGGGCCACCTCGAGGGTGGAGGGGCCCGCGATGCGGATGAAGTGCGTGTAGAGCCCCCCCGCGAGGCCCGCGAACAACCCGCTCATGACGAAGGCCGCGAGCTTGTAGCGCGGGGTGTTGATGCCCGAGGCCCGCGCGGCTACCTCGTCCTCGCGGATGGCGTGCAGGATGAGGCCGGTGTGCGAGTCCCCGATCTTCCACATGGCGAAGCAGAGCACCAGCATCCCGCCCACCGCCAGGTAGTAGAACGCCACCCGCGAGCGCACGAGCGGCTCGAGCCCGGAGATCCCCAGCTCGCCCCCGGAGAGGCCGGGCACGGCGAAGAGGACGCCGGTGAGGATGAGGGGGAACGCCAGGGTCGCCAGGCTCAGGTACGACCCCCGGAGCCGCAGGCAGGGGATCCCCACCAGGTACCCCGCAGCCATGGCGCCCGCCGCCCCCAGGGGGACGGTGAGCCACGGCGTCCAGCCGAGGTGGTGGTTGAGCAGGGCGGAGGTGTAGGCGCCGACGCCGAAGAAGAGCGCGTGGCCGAAGCTCACCTGGCCCGCGTAGCTCGACAGGAGGTCCCAGCTGGCGGCGTAGACGGCGAACAGGCTGGCCAGGATGACGACCCGCAGGACGTACGGGTCCTCGGTGACGAGGGGCAGCACCAGCAGGCCCGCCGCGAAGAGCAGCACGATCACCCGGGAGGGCAGCACCAGGACCTCGCGTCGCAGCAGCACCGCCAGGCGGCGGGCCGGCACGATCGTGTAGCGCCTCACCGCTCCTCCTCGAAGGCGACGCCGAACAGGCCCTCGGGCCTGAGCAGCAGGACCAGCACCATGATGGAGAGCGCCACCGCGCCCTTGAGGAAGGCCCCGGCCGGGACCAGGAACACGGTGGCGGTCTCCACGTAGCCGATGACGAAGGCCCCGAGGACGCTGCCCTTGATGCTGCCGAGCCCGCCCAGCACCACGATGCCGAGGATGGTCACCAGCGGCCCCAGCCACATGAGGGGGTCGATGACGAAGAGGGGCGCGACCACCGCGCCGGCCACGGCGGCCAGGAGGGCGGAGATCGCCACCGCGAGCATCGCGACCCGGTGGACGTCCATTCCCATCAGGTTGGCCACCTCCAGGTCGTTGGCGGTGGCGCGGATGGCGAGTCCGAGGCGCGTCCGGTTGAGGAGCACCCAGGTACCGGCCAGCATCAGGGCCACGATGGCGAGGGTGGCCAGGCGCTGGAGGCTGACCCGCACGCCCGCCACCTCGAGAAAGCCCTCGGCCAGCGCCGGGTTGCCGCGGAAGTGACCGCCGAATCCCAGGAGGAGGGACTCCTGGATGATCAGCGCCAGCGCGATGGTGGCGATCAGCACGGCCGACTCGTGCCCGCGCACCGGCTCGATGACCAGCTTGTAAGCCACCAGGCTCAGCAGCGTCACGGCTCCCACGCCCAGCACGACCGCGGGGACGAACCCGAGCCCGGCCCAGTTCAGGAGCGCGTAGATGACGTACGCGGCCAGCATGTAGAACGCCGTGTGGGCGATGTTGACGATGCGGGCGACGCCGAAGACCAGCGAGAATCCCACGGCGAGCAGCGCGTACACGCCGCCGCTGACGAGGCCGTTGACGAGGATGTCGGCGAGCACGGGCGGCTGCCGGCCGGGGCCGAGCCCCGGCCGGCCGGGTGCGCTACTTCCTCATGTACGGCGGGATCTTGAAGGGCTGCACGCCCTTGTAGGTCACGCCCTGCCAGCCGTTGGGCCAGAACGCCACCAGCTTGCCGTCCTGCCACTGCACGCCGGTGCCCGTGGTGAAGCCCGGGCCGAACTTCACGTCGTGCGTGGGCTCGAAGACCAGCCGACCGGCCGTCCCCAGGAACTCGCTCTTCTCCAGCACGGGCACCAGCTTGTCGGCGTCCAGGGTCCCGGCCTTCTCGATGGCGTCCTTGAGGAGGTAGATCCCGTCGTAGGTGGCGGCGGTGTAGGTGGGACTGAACCCGAAGCGCTTGCGGAACTTCTGGATGAAGGGCAGGGTCTTGGGCGTCATCTCCACGTCGGCGTAGGTGTTCAGGGTGCTGACGTAGTTCCCCTTGCGGTTGGTGGCGTCCCAGAAACCGTCCTTCTGGCCCTCGACGTTGATGCCGAAGGCGATGGCCGGGACCTGCAGCTCGCCCATCTGCCGGGCCATGACGATGCCCACCGGGCCCGAGATGATGGTCATGATCAGGTGGGCGCCGGCCCGCTGGATGGCCGACAGCTCCGCCGTCACGTCGGTGGCCACGGGCGAGGGCTGCCAGAGGCCCACCACCTCCATCTTCATCTTCGGCAGGTTGGCCTGGGCGGCCTTCACCAGCGGGTCCACCCACACGGCCTTCTCGGCCAGGATGGCGACCTTCGGCGTGGGAACCTTCAGCTCGGCCCGGATCTGGTCGGCCACCGAGCCGAAGACGGCGAACAGCAGCCGGCCCAGGTCGGAGGACTTCACCGGTGCGATCCGGAACCAGTACTTGTACCGGTCGTAGTTCTTCTGCACGCGGAGGCCCAGCTCGTCGTGGGCCGCGCCGGCGCCGATGAAGATCTTCTTGTAGTCCATGGCGACTTCCTGCATGGCCAGCACCGCCTCGGTGCGGAAGCCGCCCATGAGGAAGTCCACCTTGTCGCGCGTGATGGCCCGCTCGAGGGCGTTGGCGGAGTCGGGGACGCTCAGGATCTCGTTGCTGTCCACCTTGACGAGCTCCACCTGGCGGCGGGCGTCGCCCACCCTGATCCCGCCGGCGGCGTTGACCTCCTCCTGAGCCATCACGGCCCCGGCCCAGTGGTTCTCGCCCTGGACGAACGCCATGGGCCCCACGATGCCGACCCTGATGGGGGGCTGGGCCGCGGCGGGCGAGGTCGCTCCGGTGAGCCCCAGGATCACGGCTGCCGCCACGAGCACCGCCTGTGGGAACGCTGGTCGTCGCATGGTCTTTCCTCCCGCCGGGCCGCAGGAAGCGCGCTCGGCACGGTCCGCTTCCTCGCGCTGCCCCACGCTCTTATAGCAACTCTCGCCCCCGGCGACAATCCGCCCGGCGGCTCGCGGCGGCCCGCCGGCGTCGGACGGCGATCGCTCCTGGCCCTGGGACCGGGGCGTCGCCCGGGCGGCCATGCCAGGCCCCTCAGCGCTCCAGGTCGCGCCGGCGGGCCTCGTACTCCTCGCGGTCGATCTCGCCCCGGGCGTAGCGCTGGCGCAGGATGTCCAGCGCCGGGTCCCGCGCCTCGCCGCGGCCCTGGCGGAGCAGCCAGCGCACGCCGACGACCACGGCCGTGATCACGGCGCCCCAGAAGACGAGCATCACGAGCATCATCACGATCCCGCCCACGCCCCACATCCACCACATGGGGTGCATGCCCCAGCCCCAGTCGTAGAAGCGCTCCTGGGCCCCGGCGGGCCCGGGGCCGAGCACGGCGGCCGCCGCGAGTATCCGCGAGAGGGATGGCATGGGTCCTCCGCTGCGCCCCGGGCGCGCCGTCAGGCCTCGGGCCCGGGCTCCGCCATCGGGCAGGTGAAGGTGTCGGCCTGCGCCGGGTCGGGGCCGAGGCGTCCGGCCACGGGGACGGCCGCGGCCCCCAGGGCGGCCGCCTCCTGCCGGACCCACGCGGCCAGCAGCGAGGCCGCAGCGGCGTAGTAGGGCAGGGGTGTGGCCGCCGCGAGCTCCCGGGCGAACGTCTCGGCCCAGCGTCCGAGGTGATCGCGCAGGAAGGCCGTGGCCGCTTGCCGCGTGACCTCGTGCGCGTCCTGCCGCTCCTCCGCGAGGGCCCACGCCTGCTTCACCGCCAGGGCGCTCATGAACTCCAGCTCGGCCGCGATGTGGTCCTCGGTGGCGGTCTGGCCCGCCCGGGCCTCGAGGCCGAAGGCCCGGTAGAAGCCGGCGACGTCCGCGAGCATCGCCGCCTTGCCGGCCACCCCGGGTCCGTCGCCCCACGCCCCCTCCCACGGCGGGCAGCGGACCTGCCGGTCGAAGAGGAACACGTGTTCGGCGGCGAGGGCGGCGGGGTCCGCCTCGCGGGCGGCGCCGGCGAGGGCCGCGAGAGCGGCG
>JBBIOF010000276.1:1548-4332 GCA_037443505.1 Candidatus Rokuibacteriota bacterium | reverse complement strand
CGGGCCGAGGCGGTGCTGGAGCGCCTGGGCCTGGCGGCCCGGGCGGACGTGCCGGCCGGCGCCCTGCCCTACGGCGAGCAGCGCCTGGTGGAGGTGGGCCGGGCGCTGGCCATGGAGCCCCGCCTCCTCCTGCTGGACGAGCCGGGCGCCGGGCTCAACCGCGAGGAGAAGCGCCGGCTGGGGGAGCTGATCCGGGCCATCCGCGACGCCGGGACCACGATCCTGCTCGTCGACCACCACATGGACCTGGTCATGGACATCTCCGACGAGGTCCTCGTGCTGGCCTCGGGGGAGAAGCTCGCCGAGGGGCCGCCGCGCGAGGTGCGGGCCCACCCGGCCGTGGTCGCCGCCTACCTGGGCGAGGAGCTGTGATGCTCACGGTGACCGGGCTCGACGTCTTCTACGGGCGCGTCCAGGCGCTGCGGAGCGTGAGCCTCCACGTCCGGCCGGGGGAGCTGGTGACCATCGTGGGCCCGAACGGGAGCGGCAAGACCACCCTCCTGCGCGCGGTGACGGGGCTGGTCCCACCCCGGGCCGGCACCGTCACCTTCGAGGGCCGGACCATCACCGGCCTCGCCACCGAGGAGATCGTCCGGCTGGGCATCGCCATGGTGCCCGAGGGCCGCGACCTGTTCGGCCCGCTCACCGTGCGCGAGAACCTGGGGCTGGGCGCCTACTCGCTGCCCCGCGCCGAGCGGCGCGCGCGCCTGGCCCGGGACCTCGAGCGGGTGCTGACGCTCTTCCCCACCCTGCGCCCCCGGCTCGCCCAGCCCGCCGCCACGCTGTCGGGCGGCGAGCAGCAGATGGTGGCCGTGGGCCGCGCGCTGATGGCGCGCCCGCGCCTGCTCCTCCTGGACGAGCCCTCGGTGGGGCTCGCCCCGCTGGTGGTCCGCGAGATCTTCCGCGTGCTGGCCGCCCTCAAGGCCGAGGGGCTCACCATCCTCCTGGTGGAGCAGAACGCGCGGGCGGCCTTCCGCATCGCCGACCGGGGCTACGTGCTGGGCCCGGGCGGCCTGATCACCGAGCTCGGGCCCGACGGCCGCGGCGCCGAGGAGGCCCGGGAAGCTTACGGACTGGAGATGAGTCGAGAGGAGGCCACGTGATGCACGATCTCACCGCCGTCGAGCGCGCGCCGCGGGCGACGCTCAGGGAGCTGCAGCTCACCGCGCTGCGCCGGGTCGTCGCCTGGGCGTCCGAGCGCGTGCCCTTCTACCGCGAGCGGCTGCGGCAGGCCGGGGTGCAGGCCGCGGACATCAAGAGCCTGGACGACCTGAGGCGGCTGCCCTTCACCGAGAAGGGCCACTTCCGCGAGACCTATCCGTTCGGCCTCCTGGCCGTCCCGCTGGAATCCGTGGTGCGGCTGCACGCCTCCTCGGGGACGACGGGCAAGCCCACCGTGGTGGCCTACACCCGGCACGACCTCGAGACGTGGAGCGAGGTGATGGCCCGCACGCTCATGGCCGGCGGGGTGGGGCCCGGCGACGTGGTCCACAACGCCTACGGCTACGGCCTGTTCACCGGCGGCCTGGGCTTCCACTACGGCGCCGAGCGCGTGGGCGCGACCGTCATCCCCATCTCCGGCGGCTTCACCGAGCGCCAGCTCATGGCCTTCACCGACTTCGGCTCCACCGTCCTCTGCTGCACGCCCTCCTACGCCCTGCACCTGGCCGAGGCGCTGGAGGAGGCCGGGATCGCGCCCAAGACCCTCAAGCTCCGCGTGGGCTTCTTCGGGGCCGAGCCGTGGACGGAGGGGATGCGCGACCAGATCGAGGCGCGACTCGACCTGATGGCCCTGAACATCTACGGGCTCAGCGAGGTCATCGGGCCGGGCGTGTCGGTGGAGTGCCCCGAGCGTCGGGGCATGCACGTGGCCGAGGACCACTTTCTGCCCGAGGTGGTGGACCCGAAGACGCTGGAGCCCGTGCCGCCCGGGGTCACGGGCGAGCTGGTCCTCACCACCCTCACCAAGGAGGCGCTGCCCGTCCTGCGCTACCGCACGCGCGACCTGACCGCCATCGACCCCGAGCCCTGCCGGTGCGGGCGCACCCTGGTCAGGATCCAGCGGATCATGGGGCGCAGCGACGACATGCTCATCGTGCGGGGCGTCAACGTCTACCCGTCCCAGATCGAGCACGCGCTCCTGGGCGTCCCCCACGTGGCGCCCCACTACCTCCTGGTGCTCCGGCGGGAGCGGTCGCTGGACACGCTGGAGGTCCAGGTGGAGACGCAGCCCGGCGCCCTGGCCGCCGGCGTGGAGGCGGAGGAGGCCCTGGCCGCCCAGGTCCGCCGGCGCATCCACGAGGTGGTGGGCATCACCGTGGACGTCACGCTGGTACCGCCCAAGACCATCGAGCGCAGCGTGGGCAAGGCCAAGCGCGTGCTCGACCTCCGGGGCCGCGAGGAGGCCGCCCGTGCCTGAGCCCGGGCCGCCGCCGGGAGCGGGCGCGGCGACGGAGCCGGCGCTGGTCCGCTACGCCGCCGAGGCCGACATCGTCCGCATCACCCTGGCGCGCCCCCCCCTCAACATCCTGACCACCGGGATGCTGGAGGCGCTGGTCCGCGCGCTGGAGCAGGCGAGCCGCCGCCCGGCCCTCAAGGCCGTGCTGCTGGCCGCCGAGGGCAAGGCGTTCTCGGCCGGCGTGGCGGTGGAGGACCACATCGGCGAGCGCGCCCGCCCCATGCTGGACACCTTCCACCGGGTGTTCCGCCTGCTCCACGACCTGGAGTGCCCCACGGTGGCGGCCGTGCAGGGCGCGGCGCTGGGCGGCGGGGCCGAGCTGGCCA
>JBBIOF010000276.1:0-1538 GCA_037443505.1 Candidatus Rokuibacteriota bacterium | reverse complement strand
GCGCCCGCCCCCGGCGGGGGGGCCGGGCGGGGGCGGGGGGGGGGGGGGGGGCGCCGGGGGGCCCGGGTGGGGCGGGGGGGGGGCCGCCGGGCGCCCCGCCACCTTCGGCCAGCCGGAGATCCGGGTGGGCGTCTTCCCGCCCATCGCGGCCCTCCACTACCCCACCCGCATCGGGCAGGCGCGCACCCTGCGCCTGCTGCTCACGGGCGAGGTGATCGGCGCCGCCGAGGCCGAGCGGCTCGGCCTGGTGGACCGCGTCGTGCCGCCCGACCGGCTGGGCGAGGCGGTGGAGGCGGAGCTGGCGCGGTTCCGGGCCCTGAGCGCCGTGGTCCTGCGGCTGACCAAGCGCGCCGTGCGGGAGGCCGCCGGCCAGCCCTTCGACCAGGCCCTGAGCACCCTGGAGGAGCTGTACCACTGCGAGCTCATGACCACGGCGGACGCCGAGGAAGGGCTCCGGGCATTCGCCGAGAAGCGCCAGCCCGTCTGGCGCGACCGCTGAGAGGAGGCACGGCATGAAGCTGAGAGGACAGACGGCGCTGGTCACCGGCGCCGGCCGCGGCATCGGCCGCGCGATCGCGCTGGCCCTCGCCCGCGAGGGCGCCCAGGTCGCGGTCCTGGACATCCTCGGCGAGGAGGCCGAGCGCGTGCGGGGCGAGATCGAGACGCTGGGCGCCAAGGGACTGGCGCTGCCCGTGGACCTGACCCGCCGCGACCAGGTGGAGCGGGCCGTGGAGCAGACCCTGGCCCGGTTCGGGCAGCTCGACGTGGTGGTGAACAACGCCGGGTGGGACCGGATGGAGATGTTCCTGGAGAGCGACGAGCCCACCTGGGACCGCATCATCGCCATCAACTTCAAGGCCGTCCTCTACGTCTGCAAGGCGGCCCTGCCGCACATGGCGCAGCGCAACAGCGGGCGGGTCATCAGCATCGCGTCCGACGCGGGCCGCGTCGGCTCCATGGGCGAGGCCGTCTACGCCGGCACCAAGGGGGCCATCATCGCGTTCTCGAAGACGCTGGCGCGGGAGATGGCCCGCCACCGCATCACGGTGAACGTGGTCTGCCCCGGCCTCACCGAGACGCCGCTGCTCCAGGGCATCCGGGCCCAGTCGCCCCGCACCGAGAAGATCATCGACGCCGTCACCCGCGCCATCCCCCTGGGGCGGGTGGGCGCGCCCGAGGACGTCGCGGAGGCGGTCGTCTTCCTGGCCTCCCCGGCGGCGGGCTACATCACCGGTCAGACGCTCAGCGTGAGCGGCGGCCTCACCATGTGCTGAGGCGGCCCCCGGGGAACGCCAGCGAGGAGGAAGCCATGAGCCAGCGGCCGAAGGCCATCGACATCATGTACTACGTGGCCACCCCCGAGTTCATCGCGCGGTGGACGGACGCCAAGAAGGGCGAGCTGGTCTGCCGCATGGAGCGGGCCATCGGCAGCCTGCCCCAGTTCGAGTCGATCCCCCGCATGATCGAGAAGATGGACGAGGCGGGCGTGGAGAAGGTCTTCATCACCCAGACCAAGATGTGGTCGTACTGGAACCGGT
>JBBIOF010000275.1:0-4338 GCA_037443505.1 Candidatus Rokuibacteriota bacterium | reverse complement strand
CGTGCTCGAGCGAAGGGGGCTGCACTCGGGGCGTCCCGGCCAGGCCGAGGCGCCCCCCGATCACGCGATGCGCCCGAGTCCGGCCGTACCGCGCGGGCCGCCGTTGTTCGCGGGCCCGCCCGCCTCTGCTATGATGAGTTCCTGCCCCTATGAACATCTGCGTGGTGGGGACCGGATACGTGGGCCTGGTGACCGGTGCGGTCTTCGCCGACCTCGGCAACGACGTGATCTGCGTGGACAACCAGCCCGAGAAGATCGCCGGGCTGCAGGCTGGCAAGTTGCCCATCTACGAGCCGGGCCTGGAGGAGATGGTCACGCGCAACGTGGCCGACGGGCGCCTGGCGTTCACCACCGACCTGCGGGCCGCCACGCGGCGGTCGCTGATCGTCTTCATCACGGTCGGCACGCCGCCACGCGAGAACGGCCAGGCGGACCTGAGCGCGGTGGAGGCGGTGGCCCGGGAGATCGGCCAGGCCATGGAGCGGTACACGGTGATCGTCAACAAGTCGACGGTCCCGGTGGGCACCGGCGACTTCGTGCGCGAGGTCATCGAGCGCGCCCAGCCGAAGCCCGTCCCGTTCGACGTGGTGTCCAACCCCGAGTTCCTCCGCGAGGGCTCGGCCATCGAGGACACCCTCCGGCCCGACCGGATCGTCATCGGCGCCCCCAACCAGCAGGTGGCGATGACGCTCCTGGAGCTCTACGCCCCGCTGGAGCGGCCCATGATCATCACCGACGTGCCGTCGGCCGAGATGATCAAGTATGCCTCCAACGCGTTCCTGGCCACCAAGATCTCCTTCATCAACGCCATCGCCAACATGTGCGAGGCGGCCGGGGCCGACGTCACGCAGGTCATCAAGGGCGTGGGCCTGGACGCCCGCATCGGCCCGGCCTTTCTCCAGGCCGGGCTCGGGTACGGCGGCAGCTGCTTCCCCAAGGACACCGAGTCCCTGGTGCACACGGCGGCCTCGCTGGGCTACGACTTCCGCCTGCTGCGGGCGGTCATCGAGATCAACCGGGAGCGCGCGGGCCACTTCGTGGGCAAGATCGAGAAGGCGCTGGCCCCGCTGGACGACAAGGTCATCGCCGTGCTGGGGCTGGCCTTCAAGCCCAACACCGACGACATGCGGGAGGCCAAGAGCATCGAGGTGATCGGCCGCCTCCTGGACCTGGGCGCCCGGGTGCGCGCGTACGACCCCGTGGCCATGCCCAACGCGCGCCGGGTCCTGCCGCCGGGCGTCATCTGCTGCGACTCGCCCTACGAGGCGGCGGCCGGTGCCGACGGGCTGGCACTGGTCACGGAGTGGAACGAGTTCAAGTTCATGAACCTGGAGCGGGTGCGCGCCCTCATGCGCCGCCCGGTGGTGTTCGACGGGCGGAACATCTGGGAGCCCGAGCGGATGCGGCGCCTCGGGTTCGAGTACCACTCCATCGGCCGCCGGCCGGTGCTGCCGTCCTGAGCCCGCCATGAGCGGGGAGCAGCCCATGCGGGTGCTCGTCACCGGCGGCGCCGGCTTCATCGGCTCGCACCTCTGCGAGTTCCTGCTGCACCGGGGCGCCCGGGTGCTGTGCATGGACAACTTCATCACGGGCTCCCCCGAGAACATCCAGCACCTGAGCGCGCACCCCGGGTTCGGCTTCACGCGCCACGACGTGACCGAGTACATCGACGTGCCGGGGCCGCTGGACTGGGTGCTCCACGTGGCCAGTCCCGCCTCTCCCCGTGACTACCTGGAGCTGCCCATCCAGACGCTGAAGGTCGGGGCGCTGGGCACCTACCGGGCGCTGGGGCTGGCCAAGGCCAAGGGCGCCCGGTTCCTGCTCACCTCCACCTCCGAGGTGTACGGGGACCCGCTGGTGCACCCGCAGCGCGAGGACTACTGGGGCCACGTCAATCCCATCGGCCCGCGCGGCGTGTACGACGAGGCCAAGCGCTTCGCCGAGGCCATGACGATGGCGTACCACCGCACGCACGGGCTCGACACCCGCATCGTGCGGATCTTCAACACCCACGGCCCCCGCATGCGGGTGAACGACGGGCGCGCCATCCCGGCCTTCGTCACCCAGGCGCTGCGGAACCAGCCGGTGACGGTGTTCGGCGACGGCTCCCAGACCCGCTCCTTCCAGTACATCGACGACCTGGTGGACGGCATCTGGCGCCTCATGCAGGCCCCGGTGAACGACCCGGTGAACATCGGCAACCCCCACGAGATGACCCTGCTCGAGCTGGCCAAGCGCATCATCCGCCTGGCCGACTCGCAGAGCGAGATCGTGTTCCGCCCGCTCCCGGTGGACGACCCGAAGGTGCGCCAGCCGGACATCACGCGGGCCCGGACGCTGCTGGGCTGGGAGCCCCGGGTGGACGTGGACGAGGGGCTCCGCCTCACGATCCAGTGGTTCCGCCAGAAGCTCCACCGATGAGGGTGCTGGTCACCGGCGGCGCGGGCTTCGTGGGCTCCCACGTGGTGGATCGCCTGCTGGGCGACGGCCACGGCGTGACCGTGGTGGACAACCTGAGCACCGGGCGCCGCGAGCTGGTGAGCCGGCGTGCCGACCTGCACGTCTGCGACATCCGCTCCCCGCGCCTGGAGGCGGCCTTCGCGGCCGGCCGCCCCGACGCCGTGGTCCACGTGGCCGCCCAGGCGGCCGTGTCGCGCTCCGTGGCCGATCCGCAGTTCGACGCGTCCGTCAACGTCCTGGGCACCGTCAACGTGCTGGAGGCCGCCCGGCGGGCCCGGGTGGGCCGGGTCGTCTACATCTCCACCGGCGGCGCCGCGTACGGCGACACCGACGTGCTGCCCACGCCGGAGGACCACCCGGCCCGCGCCACCTCCCCCTACGGCGTCTCCAAGGTCGCGGCGGAGCGCTACGTGGAGTGCTGGGCGGGCCTGACCGGCGCCAGCGCCCTCTCGCTCCGCCTGGCCAACGTGTACGGCCCCCGCCAGAACCCCCTGGGCGAGGCCGGGGTCATCGCGATCTTCATCCACCGGCTGCTCTCCGGGCAGCCCTGCGTGGTGAACGGCGACGGGGAGCAGACGCGGGACTACGTGTACGTGGAGGACGTGGCCGACGCCGTCTCCCGCGCCCTGGCGCGGCCGGACGCCGCCGGGGTCGTGAACGTGGGCACCGGCGTGGAGACGTCGGTCAACGACCTCTACAGGCGCCTGTCGCTGGCGGCCGGCGTGTCCCGCCCGGCCGTGCACGGACCGGCGCGGCCCGGCGAGCAGCGCCGCAGCGTGCTGGACCCGGGCCGCGCGAAGGTGCTGCTCGGGTGGGTCCCGGTCACGCCCCTCGACGAGGGGATCCAGCGGACCCTGGCGTACTTCAGGGGCACGGTGAGGAGGTGAGGGGCATGATCGACGAGGAGCTGAAGGCCATCCTGGTGTGCCCGGCCTGCAAGGGCGACCTGCGCTTCGAGGACACGCGGATCATCTGCCCGGCCTGCCGCAAGGCGTACCCCATCCGCGACGGCATCCCGGTGATGCTCATCGACGAGGCCCAGCCCTGGTCGCCGGACGCCTAGGGCGAGGGGCGACGCCAGCCGCGCTCCCCACCCAGGCGGTGATCCTGGCGGGCGGCCAGGGCACCCGCCTCCGCCCGCTCACGCTCTCGCGGGCCAAGCCCGTCGTCCCGCTCCTCAACCGGCCCTTCCTGGCCTACCAGCTCGCCCTGCTGGCCCGACACGGCGTGGACGACGTCATCCTCTCCTGCGGCTACCGCGTGGACGACCTCCGCGAGGCGCTGGGCGCCGAGACCGGCGGCGTGCGGCTGCGCTTCGTGGTGGAGGCGCAGCCACTGGGCACGGGCGGCGGGGTGCGCAACGCCGCCGACATTGCCCGCGGCACGGTCTGGGTCCTCAACGGCGACATCCTCACCGACGCCGACCTCACGGCCATGCGCCGCTTCCACGACAGCCGCGGGGCCCGGGTGACCATCATGCTGACGCGGGTCGCGGACCCGAGGCAGTACGGGCTGGTGGAGACGGGCGCCGACGGCCGGCTCCTCCGCTTCCGCGAGAAGCCCGGGCCCGACGAGCCCATCGCCACCGACACCGTGAACGCCGGCGTCTACCTGATCGAGGCCGGCCTGCTCCTCCGGATGCCGCGCGGCCGCGCGGTCTCCATCGAGCGCGAGTTCTTCCCGGCCCTGATCGCCGAGGGGGTGCCGTGCTACGGGTGGTGCGTGTCCGGCTACTGGCGCGACATCGGCAGCCCGGCCGCCTACCACGCGGCGCAGATGGACCTGCTGGAGGGCCGGCTGGGCGTGCCGCTGGCGCCTCCCGGCCGGCCCTCGGACGGGACCTGGATGGGCGCGGGCGCGACGCTGGCGGCCGGGGCC
>JBBIOF010000274.1:0-4367 GCA_037443505.1 Candidatus Rokuibacteriota bacterium | reverse complement strand
CCCACCGCCCAGAGCCAGCGGCGGACCCGCGCCGCCCGGGCCGGGGGCATGGGCTCGAGCACCACCGGGTGCAGGCCCCGCGCCAGCAGGGCGCCGGCCACGGCGCCGCCGATGTGCGCCGCGTTGTCGATGTAGGGCCGCACGATGCCTCCCGCGATGGAGTAGACGGCCCACACCAGCAGCACCACGCCGATCCGCCGGTTGCGGATCAGCAGGCGGGCGCGGTACCGGCGGAAGAGCACGATGGCCGCCCCCTGCAGGCCGAAGATGGCGCCCGAGGCGCCCACGGACGGGCCGGCGGCCGTGAGCAGGCTCAGCAGGGAGCCGGCCACGCCGCTGGTCAGGTAGAGGACGGCGAACTGCCCCCGGCCGAAGGCGTGCTCGCACACCATCCCCAGGATGAAGAGCGCGATCAGGTTGGAGACCAGGTGCTCGAAGCTGCCGTGCAGGAAGGTGGCGCTCACCAGGCGCCAGTACTCGCCCGCCCGCACGGCCTCGGTCTCGAGCGCTCCCAGCGCCACGATGGCCTGGACTGTGTCCAGGCCGTCGGCGGCGACCTCCAGCAGGAAGACGAGGCCCAGGAGTCCCACCAGGCCGGCGGTCAGCGGCGGCAGGCGCCGCATCCGGCGCTCGAAGTCCACGCGCCGGCTGAGCAGCATGTCCGGCGTGATGCGCAGCGGCCGCTCCTCGGTCGTCACCGCGGGCGCTCCGGGGGACCCGCCGCGAGGACCGGACGGCCGGCGACGCTCATCGGCCCGGGCCCCTCACCGGCGCTCGCCGGCCTCGCCCCCGGGCCCCCGCACCCGCCGGCCCGGGGCGAGGAGCGAGCCGGCCGAGGCCCGAGCGAGGAGCCGACCGGAGCGTACTCGACGTACGTGAGGATCGGCGACGAGCGAGAACGACGGCCGGCGACGCTCATCGGCCCGGGCCCCTCACCGGCGCTCGCCGGTGTCGAGCATGATCCCCACCGCCAGCGCCACCCGGCGGTCGAAGCGGCGGTCGGGGTCGGCGCTCAGGTCCAGGACGTAGCGATCGAAGAGGGTGAACTTGCGGTTCAACTCGCCGAAGACGGTGCCGTCCTCCGGCCCGCCCAGGTGGACCAGGATGAAGTTGGTCCGCAGCACGCCGAAGAGTGACCCCAGGACCCGGCGCAGCAGGGACAGCACCACGGAGTCCTCGACGGCCATCGCCACCCGCTCGCCGGCCAGCGTCTCCACGTACCAGCGCTTGCGGAACACGTTGTGGATGTAGCGCTTGCGCAGGCGCGCCAGCGTGACGCCGGCCGGGGTGGTCACCGTGTAGGTCCGGGTCAGGAACGCGATCCGCTGGTCCTGGAAGATGCGGAGCAGCACCTCGCGGCGCGACTCGTCCCGGTAGACGGTCACGTGGCGCAGCGGACGCGCCGACATCGACACGACCACGAACGCGGCGATGGTGAGGAAGTACCCCAGCAGGGTGGCGAGCGCGCCCAGGGCCTCCCCGGCCGCCGCGGCCAGGCGGGACGTCCACGTCACCACCAGCGAGGCGGCGACCACCGCCAGGACGTAGGCGAGGAGCGTGCGGACCGGGTAAGTGGGGCGCTCGACGTAGAGGATGGGCGTGCCGTCCTCGGCCCACACCTCGTAGGCCGACCGGATGCTGAGCACCCGCTCGCGGAGGAGGAACACGTCGCGGTCGAACGCGGGGTCCAGGTCGGCGGGCCGCCGCGCCGGCCCCGGGCCGTGCCCGGCCCTCAGGTGATGGCCGCACACCGGGCACTCGAGCAGCCGCCCGGCGTACTCGGGCTTCAGCTCGTAGACCTCCCCGCAGGGGCAGGGGACGACGATCCCCGAGGTCACGCCCCGCCGTCCCCGGGGCGCTCGGCGAGCAGCCGCCGGAGCGCCACCAGGAGCGCATCGCGCCGGCGGATGAGCGCCTCGTGGGCGCCCGGCGGATAGTCGTGGAAACCCCGGCCGCTGCGCGCGCCGGTCTCGCCGCGCGAGATCTTGTCCTCCAGGATGCGCTGGGGCGCGGCCGCGCCCGAGAGGTGGGGGTAGAGGGACTCGGCGACGGCGCGGAAGGTGCCGAGCCCGGCCAGGTCGGCCACCCGGAACGGGCCGACGGCCGCCCAGCGGAGGCCGAGCCCAAGCTCCACGGCCAGGTCCACGTCCTCGGGCGAGGCGATGCCCTGCTCGACGATGTGCAGCGCCTCGCGCAGCAGCGCGAGCTGGAGCCGGTTCCAGAGGAAGCCGGGCGCGTCGCGCTCGACGCGGATCGGCCGGCGGCCGGCCCGCCGCGCCAGCTCGCACGTGGCCGCCATGGTGGCCTCCGAGGTCCGCTCGCCGCGGTTGACCTCCACCGGCAGCATCAGGTGCGGCGGATTGAGCCAGTGGAGGCCGACCACGCGCTCCGGGCGCGCGGTGGCGGCGGCGATGGCGGTGATGGACAGGCCCGACGTGTCGGTGGACAGGATCGCGCCGGCGGGGGCCAGGCGGTCCAACTCGCGGAAGAGCGCCTGCTTGACGCCGAGATCCTCGGGCGCGTTCTCGGAGACGAAGTCGGCCCGGCCCACGGCCTCCTCCAGGTCCCGGGTGGTCCGCAGGCGGTCGAGCGCCCCGCCGTCCACCGCCAGCCCGGCCGCCCGCATCCCGGCCTGGTTCCGGGCGATGCGCGCGCGGGCCGCCTCGAGGCTCTCCTGCCGGCGCGAGTAGAGGACCACCTCCAGCCCCGCCTCGGCGAAGACCTGGGCGATGCCGGTGCCCATGAGGCCGGCGCCCACCACGGCGATGCGGGTCATCGGAGCGGGCTCAGGAGAAGGCGGCGACGGCGTGGGGGCTCTGCGGAACGGCACCCGCCGGGGGCGCCCCGCCCAGGCCCTTCCTCTTCCTCATGCCGCCCTGCTCCCGCCGATCGGATGTGGTGCCCGATTGTACCCGACTCACGAAGCCATCAGCAGCCGCAGCGAGCCGGCGACGGCGACCGCCACGATCACCAGCTCGAACACGCGGCGGGGCAGCCACCGGTTGACGCGGTAGCCGAGCCAGCCGCCGGCGACGATGAAGGGCGTGGCGAGGAGCGCGGCGCCCAGGACGGCGCCGCCGAGAAACCCGATCTTCCAGTAGCCCGCCAGCTTCAGCAGGTTCGACACGGCCACGATGGCGCCGCTGGTGGCCACCATGGTGGCCGGGGCCACCCTGAGCCCCAGCAGGTACGGCCACAGCACCACGCCGCCCGAGTGGGCGACGGCGGAGGCGATCCCCGCCGCGAGCCCCGCCCCGGCCCCGACGCTCCGGGGCGGGTCCAGCCCGAAGAGCGGGCGGGCCCGGCGCGAGACGACCAGCTGGAGGAGGGCGAAGGTCAGCGACACGCCGCCGATGGCGCGCCGGAGCCAGACCTCCGAGAGGATGGACAGGAGCCACGTCCCCACCGCGATGCCGGCCAGCACCGTGGGCAGCAGCAGCCTCAGCTGGCGCTCGTCCCACTGGCGCCAGTAGTAGCGGAGGGCGACCGGGTCGGCCAGGTTCATGAGGGGCGCGACGAGCCCCAGCACCACCCGCGCGGGCAGCATCTGGCTCAGCGTGGCCGTGAGCACCAGGCCGATGCCGCCGCCGATGGAGGTCTTGAGGAAGCCCACGACGAAGGCGGCGGCGCAGGCCGCCGCCAGCAGCGTGCCGAACGAGGGCTCGGTCAACGGGGGCGGCGCCCCCGGGCGAGGATGCGCCAGACCTTCTCGGCGGTGACCGGCATGTCGAGGTGGGTGCAGCCGAAGGGCGCCAGCGCGTCCACCACGGCGTTGACGACCGCCGGCGGGACGGCGATGCACCCGGCCTCGCCGAGCCCCTTGGCCCCCAGGGGGTTGCGCGGCGACGGCGTCACCGTCTTGTCGAGCTCCGGCTCGGGGAAGTCTCCGGGCCGCGGGACCGCGTAGTCCATCAGGCTCGCCGTGACGAGCTGGCCCTGCTCGTCGTAGACGAGCCCCTCCAGCAGGGCCTGCCCCGCCCCCTGGGCGTAGCTGCCGTGGAGCTGCCCCTCGGCGAGCAGCGGGTTGACGACGGTGCCGGCGTCGTCCACCCACACGCAGCGGGTGAGGCGCACCTGACCGGTGTCCGGGTCGATGGCCACCGTGGCGACCACGGTGCCGAAGCTCCACGTCTCGTCCTCGGCGTTGAAGAACACGGTGGCGTCGAGCCCCGGCGCCTCACCCGGCGGCAGGCGGACGCCCCGGTAGGCGGCTTCGGCGACCTCGGCCCACGTGGCCCGGCGCGACGGTGTCCCGGCCACCTGGAAGGCGCCGTCCGCCAGCACCACGTCCTCGGGGGCCGCCTCGAGCAGGCGGGCGGCGACGCGCCGCGCCTTGTCCCGCACCTGGGCGGCCGCGTGGAAGACTG
>JBBIOF010000273.1:0-4387 GCA_037443505.1 Candidatus Rokuibacteriota bacterium | reverse complement strand
GCCGGCGACGGCCCCTCCGAGAAGGCGAGCGCGGCCGCCAGGCCCCAGGGCGTGCCGGTGACGGTGGGCGCCGCGGTGCAGAAGCCCGTGCCCGTCACCGTGACCGCCATCGGCACCGTGCAGGCGTCGTCCACCATCGGCGTGCTCTCCCAGGTCAACGGCCAGATCCTCCGGGTGCACTTCACCGAGGGCCAGGACGTCCGCGAGGGCGACCTGCTGTTCACGCTCGATCCCCGGCCGTTCGAGAGCGCACTGCAGCAGGCCCAGGCGAACCTGGCCCGGGAGATGGCGCAGCTCCGGCAGGCCGAGGCCGGGCTGGCCCAGCAGCAGGCCCAGGTCCAGCAGGCGGAGGCCACCCTGGCCCGCGACCAGGCGCAGCTCGAGAACGCGCGTGTGCAGGAGCGACGGTACCGCGAGCTGGCGGACCGGGGCTTCGTCGCGCGCGAGCAGTACGACCAGGTGCGGACCAACGCCGAGATGCTGGCGGCCACCGTGCGGGCCGACCAGGCGGCGGTGGCCAACGCCCGGGCCTCGGCCCGCGCGGCGGAGGCGGCCGTGGAGAACGCGCGGGCCGCCATCCAGGCCGACCAGGCGCTGGTGGAGAGCGCCCGGCTGCAGCTCGCCTACACGCGCATCCGGGCTCCCATGAGCGGCCGGACGGGCAGCCTGCTCATCCACGAGGGCAACGTCGTCAAGGCCAACGACGTCGGCAACCCGATGGTGACCATCAACCGCGTCCGGCCCATCCACGTGGCCTTCGCCGTGCCTGAGCAGCACCTGCCCGACATCCAGCGCTACCGGGCGCAGGGGAGCCTGCGCGTGGAGGCGGTGGTGCCGGGGCAGCCGGAGGGCCGGGCCCGCGGCGAGCTCACGTTCGTCAACAACGCGGTGGACCGGGCCACGGGCACCATCCAGCTCAAGGCGGAGTTCCCCAACGCGGACCACGCGCTCTGGCCGGGGCAGTTCGTCAACGTGGTGCTCACGCTCACCACCCGGCCCGACGCGGTGGTGGTGCCCTCGCAGGCCATCCAGACGGGCCAGGCCGGCCCCTACGTGTTCGTGGTGAAGCCCGACCAGACCGTGGAGCTCCGGCCGGTGCGGCCCGGCCTCCGCCTGGAGCGCGAGACGGTGGTGGACGCCGGGCTCGCGGCGGGCGAGCGCGTGGTGGTGGACGGCCAGCTCCGGCTCGCCCCGGGCGCCCGGGTCGAGATCAAGCCGGCCTCGTGAACGTCGCGCTCTTCGTCCGGCGCCCGGTCATGACCACGCTGGTCATGCTGGGGATCCTCTTCTTCGGCGGCATGGCCTACCAGTACCTGCCGGTGAGCGACCTGCCCAACGTGGACTTCCCCACCATCCAGGTCTCGGCCTCGCTGCCCGGGGCCACGCCGGACACCATGGCCGCGGCGGTGGCCACCCCGCTGGAGAAGGAGTTCTCCACCATCGCGGGCATCGACTCCATGACGTCCACCAGCGCCCAGGGCCTCACCAGCATCACCATCCAGTTCAGCCTGGAGCGCGACATCGACGCCGCCGCCCAGGACGTCCAGGCGGCCATCGCCAAGGCGGCGTCGCAGCTGCCGCCGGGGATGCCGACGCCGCCCAGCTACCGGAAGGTCAACCCGGCCGACCAGCCCGTCCTCTACCTGGCGCTCACCTCCTCCACGCTGCCGCTCTACGCCGTGGACGAGTACGCGCAGACGATGCTGGCCCAGCGCATCTCCACCATCAGCGGGGTGGCGCAGGTCCAGGTGTTCGGCTCCCAGAAGTACGCGGTGCGCGTGCAGCTCGACCCCAACGCGCTGGCCTCCCGGGGGATCGGGATCGACGAGGTGGAGGCGGCGGTGAGCCGCGCCAACGTCAACATGCCCACCGGGACGCTCTACGGCGAGCACCAGGCGTTCAGCGTCCAGGCCACGGGCCAGCTCACCAGCGCGGCGGCCTACCGCCCGGTGATCGTCGCCTACCGCAACGGCTCGCCGGTGCGGCTGGAGGAGCTGGGGCGGGTCATCGACAGCGTCCAGACGGACAAGGTGGCGAGCTGGTACAACGACGAGCGCGCCGTCATCCTGGCCATCCAGAAGCAGCCCGGCACCAACACCATCGAGGTGGTGGACGCCATCCGCCGGCTCCTGCCCACCGTGCGCGCCCAGATGCCGCCGGCGCTGCAGCTGGTGACGCTCTACGACCGCTCGGTGTCCATCCGGGAGTCGGTCCGCGACGTCCAGTTCACGCTCCTGCTGGCCATCGCGCTGGTCGTGCTGGTGATCTTCCTCTTCCTGCGCAACCTGTCGGCCACCATCATCCCCAGCCTGGCCGTGCCCATGTCGATCGTGGCCACCTTCGCGGTCATGTACCTGCTGGGCTACTCGATCGACAACCTGTCGCTGATGGCGCTGACCCTCTCCGTGGGCTTCATCGTGGACGACGCGATCGTGATGCTGGAGAACATCGTGCGCCACATGGAGCACGGCAAGGGCCGGCTCCAGGCCGCCCTGGAGGGCTCCCGCGAGATCGGGTTCACCATCGTCTCCATGACCCTGTCGCTCGCCGCGGTCTTCATCCCCGTGGTGTTCATGGGCGGGGTCGTGGGACGGCTGCTGCACGAGTTCGCCATCACCATCGGCGCCGCCGTCCTGGTCTCGGGCTTCGTGTCCCTGACCCTCACGCCCATGGCCTGCAGCCGGTTCCTGCGGCCGCCGGGCGAGTCGCGGAGCCGCCTGTACGCGGCGTCGGAGCGGGTGTTCGCGGGGATGCTGGGGCTCTACGACCGGACGCTCCAGGCGGTGCTCCGGCGGCCGCGGGCGGTGGTGGCGGTGCTGGTCGCCACGGTGGCGGCCACGGCGTACCTCTTCGTCGCCATCCCCAAGGGCTTCCTGCCCACGGAGGACACGGGCCAGATCTTCGCCTTCACGGAGGCCGCGCAGGACATCTCCTTCGATGCCATGGTGCGCCACCAGCAGCAGGTGGCGGCCATTGTCCGGCGGAACCCCCACGTGGAGTCGTTCATGTCCTCCATCGGGGCGGGGGGGCCCAACGTCGTCCCCAACACCGGCCGCCTCTTCATCCGGCTCAAGCCACGGAGCGAGCGGCCGCCGGTGGAGGAGATCGTGCGGCAGCTCCGCCGGGACCTCTCGGGCATCCCCGGGATCGCCGTGTACCCGCAGGTCCTGCCCACCATCCGCATCGGCGGCAACCTCACCAAGGCGCAGTACCAGTACACGCTCCAGAGCGGTGACCTGGAGGAGCTGTACCGGTGGGCGCCCCTGCTCCACCAGCGCCTCCGGGCCCTGCCCGGGTTCGTCGACGTGAACTCGGACCTGCAGATCACGAGCCCCCAGGTGGTGGTGAAGATCGACCGCGATCGCGCCTCCGCCCTGGGCGTCACCGCGGCCCAGATCGAGTCGGCCCTGGGCAGCGCCTACGGCTCGCGCCAGGTCTCCACCATCTACACGCCGTCCAACCAGTACTGGGTGATCATGGAGCTGGAGCCCGACTACCAGCGCGACCCGGCCGCGCTGGCCCTGCTCCACGTGCGCGCCTCCAGCGGGCGGCTGGTGCCCCTCGGCGCCGTGGCCGAGCTCTCCCGCGGGGTCGGCCCCCTGACGGTGAACCACCTCGGCCAGCTCCCGGCGGTGACCATCTCCTTCAACCTGGAACCCGGCGTGGCGCTGGGGCAGGCGGTGGCGGCCGTGAAGGGCGTCGAGCGCGAGATGGGGCTGCCGGCGACGCTGACCACGAGCTTCCAGGGCACGGCCCAGGCCTTCGAGGCCTCGCTCCGGAACCTCGGCCTGCTCCTGGCGGTCGCGGTCCTGGTGATCTACCTGGTGCTGGGCATCCTCTACGAGAGCTTCATCCACCCGCTCACGATCCTGTCGGGACTGCCCGCGGCCGGCGTGGGCGCCCTGGCCACGCTGGTGCTGTTCGGATCGGAGCTCAACCTCTACGGCTTCGTGGGCATCATCATGCTGGTGGGCATCGTGAAGAAGAACGCCATCATGATGATCGACTTCGCGCTGGACGCGGAGCGCGCGGGCCGGAGCCCCCGCGAGGCCATCTACCAGGGGTGCCTGCTGCGGTTCCGCCCCATCATGATGACGACCATGGCGGCGCTGATGGGCACGCTGCCCATCGCCCTGGGCCTGGGCGCCGGCGCCGAGGCGCGCCGCCCGCTGGGGCTGGCCGTCGTCGGCGGCCTGCTGGTCTCGCAGCTCCTCACTCTCTACATCACCCCGGTGGTCTACCTCTACATGGACGCCTTCGGCGCGCGGCTCAGGAGCTGGCGCGCGCGCCGGGCGCTCGTCCCGTCCCTCAGCGGGGGCGCGGGAGGGGCCGGGCCCCGCGCTTCCTGACCCCCCGCACCACCGCCCGCGCGAGCGGGCGTACGACC
>JBBIOF010000272.1:0-4412 GCA_037443505.1 Candidatus Rokuibacteriota bacterium | reverse complement strand
CACGTCGTAGGCGGCCATGATCTCGCAGATCTCGCGGAAGTGCGTGTAGAGGAAGTTCTCCTGGTGGTGGGCCAGGCACCACCGGGCCATGATCGAGCCGCCGCGGGAGACGATGCCGGTCACGCGGCCGGCGGTGAGCGGCACGTGCCGGAGCCGCACGCCCGCGTGGATGGTGAAGTAGTCCACGCCCTGCCGGGCCTGCTCGACCAGCGTGTCGCGGTAGATCTCCCAGGTGAGCTCCTCGGCCCGGCCCCCCACCTTCTCCAGGGCCTGGTAGATGGGCACGGTGCCGATGGGCACGGGGCTGTTGCGGAGGATCCACTCGCGGGTCTCGTGGATGTCCTTCCCCGTGGAGAGGTCCATCACGGTGTCGGCGCCCCAGCGGATGGCCCACGTCATCTTCTCCACCTCCTCCTGGATCGAGGAGGCGACCGCCGAGTTGCCGATGTTGGCGTTGATCTTCACCAGGAAGCGCGAGCCGATGATCATCGGCTCCGCCTCCGGGTGGTTGACGTTGGCGGGGATGATGGCGCGGCCGCGCGCCACCTCCTCGCGCACCACCTCGGGGGGCACGCCCTCGCGGATGGCCACGAACTCCATCTCGGGGGTGATCTCGCCGCGCCGGGCGTAGTGCATCTGGGTCACGCGCCGCCCGGGCCTGGCCCGGAGCGGCCGGCGCCCACCGGGGACCCGCGAAGCGCCCGGCGCGCCGTCCGGGGAGGCCGGCGCCTCCTCGACGTCACCCCGCTCGAGGATCCAGCCGAGCCGAAGGGGCGGCAGGCCCCGCGCGACGTCCACGTGCGCGTCGGGGTCGGTGTAGGGCCCGCTGGTGTCGTAGAGGCGGAGGGGCGGCTCCCCCGACAGGACCACCTCGCGCATGGGGACCCGCAGATCCGGGCGCGAGCCCGTGACGTAGACCTTCCGGGATGCGGGACGCGACACTGACATCTGGCCTCCCTTCGCAGGTATTACCCTGTTCAGGTTCGTGCGGTCGGCGGCGGTCGGCCGCCCTCTCAGCCCGGGTTCCCCGAGCTCCCGCGGTTGAGGTGCAAGGGTAGCGTACGGCAGGCGGGAGGGCCGGTCAAGCGGCGGGCGGTCAGCCTTTCGTGCTGCCGGCGGTGAGCCCGGAGATGTAGTAGTCCATGAGGAAGACGTAGAGGATCACCGGCGGGAGGCACGCCAGCACCGCGCCCGCCATGAGCCCGCCCCAGTGGTACACGTCTCCCTTGATCAGGCTGGTGACCGTGCCGGCCGTCAGGACCTGCTCCTCGCTGGAGAAGATGAAGGCCAGGGGATAGAGGAAGCCCGACCAGGAGACCGTGAAGGCGAAGATGGTGGCGGCGATGAGCCCGGGCACCGCCACGGGCAGGAAGATGCGGACGAGGAGCTGGAGGTGCCCGGCGCCGTCGACCAGGGCCGCTTCGTCCAGTTCCCTGGGGATCGAGGCGAAGTAGCCGACGAGGAGCCAGGTCGCGAACGGCACGATCAGCGTGGGGTAGACCAGCACCAGCGACCACTTGGAGTTCAGCAGGCCGAGGCTGCCGACGATCTTGAAAAGGGGGATGAACAGGAGCGAGTCCGGCACCAGATAGACGAGGAAGACGGCGGTCCCGATCACGCCCGCCCCGGCGAATCCGAGCCGGGCCAGGGCATAGGCGGCCAGGATGCTGATCATCATGGAGATGAGCACCACGGGGACGGTCACCAGCACCGAGTTCTTGAAGTAGACGAGGAAGTCCGTCTTCTGGAACAGGTCCCGGTAGTGCTGCAGCGTGACGCCCTGCTGGATGATCAGGGGGATTCCCTTGAGCCCCTCGATCTCCTGGTTGGTCTTGAGCGAGGTGATGGCCATCCAGTAGGGCGGAAAGAGGAAGAACACCACGAAGGCGAGGATGACCCCGTAGCAGGCCATCAGGGCGACCGCCCGCCGCGTGCGGACCGATCGCATCACAGGGCCCGCCGGCGGATCCCGCGGAGGATGAAGAAGGCCGAGACCGCGAGGATCGGGAACATGAACAGCGAGACGGCGGCTCCCAGGGGCACGTCGCCCGTGGCGATGCCGAGCTCGAAGGCATAGGTGCCGAAGACCTGGGTGGTGTGGCGGGGGCCGCCGCGGGTGAGCACCCGGATGATGTCGAACGTCGCCAGGGTGACGATGGTCGAGAAGAGCACGGTGACGGCGATGACGCTGCGGAGCATGGGCAGGACGACGTAGCGAAGCCGCTGGAGCGGCCCGGCGCCGTCGATGGCGGCGGACTCGAAGAGTTCCGCGGGGATGGACTTGAGCCCGGCCAGGTACGTGATCATGAAGAAGGGGGTCCCGTACCAGATGTTGACCAGGATCACGGAGAACCTGGCCCAGAAGGGATCCGACAGCCAGGGTCGGGGGCCCACGCCGGCAAGCGCCAGCAGCCAGTTGAGCGCGCTGTGGGTGGGCTCGTAGATCCACCACCAGCCGAGGCTCGAGAGCGCCAGCGGCATCACCCAGGGAATCAGGCAGAGGCCGCGCCAGATGCGCTGGCCGCGCTGGGGCAGCGTGTGAATGACGAGCGCCAGGGTGAACCCGAGCGTGGCCTTCCAGAGCACGGCCAGGCCCGTGAAGAGGAAGGACATCTGCACGACCATCCAGAAGGTGTCCACGGTCATCAGATACCGGAAGTTGGCCAGCCCGACGAAGGCCGTCTCCCGCTTGTTCAGCAGGCTGAGGTAGATCGAGTAGAAGAAGGGGTATGCGACGAGGCCGCCGATGAGAGCGACCAGCGGCAGGCACATCACGACGGCGACCGCCGACCGGGACCGGAGGCGGAGCCGCAGCCGCGCCCCCGCGGACCGGGCCCGCGAGGGCGCGGCAACAGCAATGCCGCTCGGGCTCATGCCCGCGCTACCCGCGCTTGTAGCCCTCCAGCTCCCTGGCCGCCCACTTGACGGCCTCCCGGGGGGCCATCCCGCCCGACGTCACCTTGCCCACCATGGTCGGCAGCAGCCACTTGTAGTAGATCTGCACGCCGTACTCCTGCTTGGTCGGGTAGCCGGCCGTGATGATCTTCTCGTCGCCCCGGATGGGGTAGTTGTACTGCCCGCCGGGCGGCGGCGTGATCTCCGTCCAGATGGTGTGGGTCATGAAGGACGGGAGCTGGGGATAATCGTAGCCCTGGGACGCGGTGATGAGCTTCCACTGCACCTCCTTCTGCGAGAGGTGCAGGAGGAGGTCCTTGGCCGCCTGCTTGTTCTTCGACCACGACCAGATGCCCCACGAGAACGGCAGCGCCCCGCGCCAGCGCCCCTTGGGCCCGCGCGGCATGTCGTGGTGCCAGATCTGCGCCGCCACCTGCGGCTGGTCACGCTTGGCCACCGTCCAGGCACTGGGCGGGTTGACGATGGCCGAACCCTTGCCCGAGATCAGCCACCGGTTGTTGGACGCGTCGTCCCAGCCGTAGATGTCCTTCGGCATGTACTGGGTCAGTTCCTTCAGGTACTCCAGGACCTGGAGCGTGGCGTCCTGCTCGATGGTCACGTCGCCCTTCTCGTTCATCGGGAAGACGCCGTGCGAGGCGAAGAGCGGCCCCAGCCAGTCGTTGGAATCGGTGTTCTCCGCGATGGACGCGCCGAAGGGAACCCCGGCCGCGTGGACCTTCCGGGCTCCCTCGAGGAACTTCTTCCAGTCCCAGGCGTCGACCTTGCTCCGGTCCCGCTTCTTGACGTCGGCCGGAAAGATGTCCTGCACGTCGATGCCGGCGTGCTTCTTCCAGAGGTCCATCCGGGTCTCCAGCGGATACGTGTGCGACCCGATGGGGGCCGGCACCGTGATCCACCGGCCGTCCTGGAAGTTCAGGTAGGTGGCGTTCTCGTTGTACTTGCCATACTTCTTCTGGATGGCCTCGACCACATCGGTGACGGTCTCCAGGCGGTCCTTGTAGAGCGTGCCGTTCCAGGTTCCGAAGGCGATGATGTCGTGGCCGGACTGCGCCCGGTACTCGGCAGCGCCGGTCAGGTCGAGCTTGTTGCCGATGGACGTGATGAAGTCGATGCTGATCTCGACCTTGTTGGCCTTGCCCCAGTCGAGGATGATTCCCTTCAGGACGTCGTTGGCTCCCGGCACCCAGTGGTCCCACAGGCCCAGCGCGAGTCTTGACTGGGCCAGCGCTATCCGTGGGAAGCCGAAGAGCGCCGCGGCGGCTCCGGCGGCGCCGGTGGTCCCGAGGAACGTTCGGCGGTCGGAATGGGAAGGGGCCGGTCGGACGGGAACGCGATCGCTCATTGGGGTCCTCCTCCGTGAGGCTTGCCCGCTGCCCGCGCTCGCTACGGCTGGGCGCAGATTAGCACCGGGTGGGTGACGCCGTGCGCCATTCGTGGCCGCTCGGGAGCCGGGCGGGCGGGGGCGGCCGGCGCGGGCCCCCGGATGCCGTCCGGGC
>JBBIOF010000271.1:0-4428 GCA_037443505.1 Candidatus Rokuibacteriota bacterium | reverse complement strand
TGGCTGCGGCGCGGCGGGCCTGGGTGGACCACCACCACCACGCCCCGCCGGCCCCCAGCGCGAGGACGACAGCGGCGGCGGCCGCGGCGGCGAGGACGCGCGGCGAGGGCCGCGACAGCACGGGCAGACGCATCACGAACGCTCCCCTGGGTGGAGTCATCTCACCCGAAGACCACGGCGGTACTGCCGGCCACAGGAAGGGCAGCGGTGCCAGCCGCGGACGACCCGGCGGACAAGGCGTCCGCAGTGCGGGCACCGCTGGTAGCGACGCCACCCGTACAGGAGACCGAGCCCGGCTACGATCGCGACGCCCACCACCAGGGGCGACACCGGCAGGACGGACTCCACGACGTCCTCATGCTAGCAGCGCGTGGCGCTGCGCTTCAAGGATTCACGAAAGTTTTTCCCTCCGAGGGCAGCGCGATTCCCTCGGAACGTGGTGCGGCGGCGCGCAACTGCCCGGACGCGCGTCGCTGCCCGCGACGCACTGGACGGCACATCGATTGCTCGCGCTGGTGCCCTCGTCCGAAGGAGGTCTCGACGCCATGCACGATCGCTGGCCAGGCGCGCTGACCGTCGAGGTCCGGCTCCTGCCGGACCCCTGCCTCTGGTGCTGGGAGATCCGCGACGCCGCGTGCGGGGAGGTCGTCGAGAGCAGCTGGGCGGCCCAGTGGGCCGCGTACCCCTCGCGCGAGGAGGCCTACAGCGAGGGACGCCGGCACCTCGGACGGATCGCCGGCGGGCCGCGGTGAGCGGCGGCGTCCGGCGGCCGGGCATGTGCGGGCCGCCGGACGCGCCACCATCCCGTTGCGCGACGCCTACATCTTGACGCCGAGCTGGGCGAGCGCTTCCTTGGCGACCTTCTCGGACTCCTCGTGCTTCTTCTCGTCGTGCAGCTTCTGGGCCTGGGCCGCCTTCTGCCGGGCGTCGTAGGCCGCGCTGTCCAGACGCTTGTTGGCCTCGTCGTTGATGGCCTTGATCAGCTTGGGACACTGGCCCGCCGCCGCGGGGCCGGCGAGCAGCGCGCCGGCCGCGACCACCGCCGACAGGGTGATTACGAATCGCCGCATGTCGTCACCTCCTCCCGTGTCAGAGGATCTCGCGGCCCCGCCGTCGCGGCGGGACGCACGATGGCTGGCCTAGTAACGGGTCCGCCGCGCGGGCGGTTCCCGGGTCACCGGCTCGCCGGGATCTCGACGAAGACCTGCCCGTCCTCCACGGTGACCGGGAAGCAGGCCACCCGCACGGCGGGATTGTTCACGTTGGCTCCGGTCGTCACGTCCCACCGCCACGCGTGCCACGGGCACGTGACCACGGGGCCCTCGAGATCGCCCTCTCCCAGCGGTCCTCCGCGATGCAGGCAGGTGTTGTCGATGGCGTAGAACCGCCCGTTCACGTTGAACAGCGCCAGCAGGCGGCCGCCCGCCTCGACGACCCGGCCCGTCCCGGCCGGGACCTCCGCGGCGGACGCCACCTTCGTCCGCGTCGCCTCCACGCCGTCGCCCCCCTTTCATGTAGAGCGAACGCCCCATGTTACCTCGACCGAATGGCTTACAATAGGCGCAATCGGGGCGGGCGCCCCGCCCCGGCCACGATCCGACGGCCGGAGGAGCAGGCGATGATCTTCCACCAGCTCCAGAACGAGGAGTCGGGCTGCCTTTCCTACCTCATCGGCTGCGGCCAGGCGGGCGAGGCCGTGGTGATCGATCCGGGCCGGGACCGCGTGGACGAGTACCTGCGGCTCGCGCGGAGGAAGGGGCTCAGGATCACCCGGGTCGTGGAGACCCACACGCACGCGGACCACGTCTCCGGCAATCGGGACCTGGCTGCCCTGGCCAAGGCGCCGATCCTCCTCCACCGCTCGGCCCAGGCGGCCTTCGACCACGTGGGGCTGGAGGACGGCGAGGAGATCCGCATCGGCAACGTCGCCCTCAAGGTCCTGCACACGCCCGGCCACACCCCCGACAGCCTCTGCCTGCTGGTCACCGACCGCTCGCGCGGCGGCGACCCGTGGTTCGTGCTGACGGGCGACACGCTCTTCATCGGCGACGTCGGGCGCCCCGACCTGGGGGGCGCCCGCGCCGCGGAGGACCTCTACGAGAGCCTGCGCCGGGCGCTCCTGCCGCTCGACGACAGCGTGGAGGTCTACCCGGCGCACGGCGCGGGCTCGCTCTGCGGGCGAGCCATGTCCTCCAAGGCCGCGTCCACCATCGGTTTCGAGCGCCGGTTCAACCCGGCCTTCCGGCCCCGGAGCAAGGCGGAGTTCGTCGAGTGGCTCATGGCGGGGCTGCCGCCCAAGCCACCCTCCTTCGAGACCATCGTCGCCAAGAACCGCGGCCTGGTCCCGCTGGTCGCGGCCAAGCCTCGTCCCTGCTCCGCCCGCGAGACGTGGGAGGCGGTGCGGCAGGGCGCCTGCGTGGTGGACCTGCGCGAGCCCGGCGCCTACGGCGAGGGCCACGTGCCCGGCGCCGTCAACGTGTGGATCGAGAGCCCTCAGTTCGCCGACCGGGTCGCCTGGTTCGCGCCGCCGGGCGCGCCGCTGATCCTGGTCGCCCAGGGCCCCTCGGACCTGGAGCGCGCGCTCGGCGGCCTGGCCCGCGTCGGCGTGGACCAGGCGACGGGCTTCCTCGGCATGGGCATGGTCGAGTGGCGGAGCGAGGGGCTGCCGCTGGAGTCGGTGCCGCAGATCACCGTGTACGACCTGGCCGAGTGGCTGGAGGAGCGCCGCGACGTGGTGGTGATCGACGTGCGGGAGCCCTTCGAGTGGCGCGAGGGCCACATCGACGGCGCCCTCCACCTGCCCATGCTGGAGGCGGTGCGGCGGAGCGCGGAGGTGCCGCGGCACCGGCCCAAGGCCGTGCTCTGCGCTGGCGGCCTGCGCTCGAGCACGGTGATCAGCGTGCTCAAGCGCGAGGGGCTCTCGGGGTTCTACAACGTCACCGGGGGCATGACCGCCTGGCTCAAGGCCGGCCACCCGGTCCGCCGGCCCGTCACCGAGCGCTGAACCGCTCGAGCGCCCTCCGGTCGAGCGTCAGTCCGAGGCCGGGCCGGTCCGGCAGGACCACCTCGCCGTCCACGAGGGCCAGCGGCTCCTCGCACAGCGCCTGCCACCAGTCCATGTGCTCGAGGATCAGCGCCGCCGGCGAGGCGGCCAGCAGGTGGGCCGACACCTCCATGAACAGGTGCGACGACAGCGGGGTGTGGAACGCCTCGCAGAGGGCGGCGGCCTTGAGGAACCCCGTGACGCCGCCCATGCGCTGCAGGTCGGGCATGAGCACGTCGGCGGCCCGCAGCTCGAGGTGGCGCTTCATCCCGAGGCTGCCGTACTCGGTCTCGCCCGTGGCGATCGGCACCGTCAGGGCCGCCGCCACGCGCGCGCAGCCCTCCAGGTCCTCGTAGGGCAGCGGCTCCTCCAGCCAGTAGAGGTCGTAGGCCTCGAGGTTCCGTCCCACGCGGACGGCGGTCGTCTCGTCCCACCCCTGGTTCACGTCGGCCAGCAGGCGGATCTCCGGGCCCAGCGCCTCGCGCACCCGGCGGACCCGCTCGACGTCCTCTGCCGGAGAACGCCCCAGCCGCATCTTCACCGCGCGGTGGCCCTGGGCGACGAACCGCTCGGCTTCCTCCAGCAGCTCGTCCACGGAATAGTCCAGCCAGAGCCCCGAGGAGGCGTAGGCGGGCACGCGCGTGCGCGTCCCGCCGAGGAGCCGGAAGAGCGGCACCCCCGCCCGCTGGGCGGCCAGGTCCCAGCAGGCGGTGTCCAGGGCGGCCAGCGCCATCACGGCGGCTCCGGCGTGGCCCAGGAAGTTGATCGACCGCCAGCCCTGCTCGAACAGCGTCCGGGCCGCCAGCGGATCCTGGCCCACGTAGAGGGGCGCCAGGTCCTCCACGAGCGCGTGGAGCGCCCGGGCCCGGTGGCGTCCGAAGGCGAAGCAGAACCCCGCCCCCACCGCCCCGGCGTCGGTCTGCATCTCCACCACCACTGTGTCCACCGTCCGGATGTCATGGACCGAGGTCCTGACCGGCCGGGGAAGCGGCAGGGCCAGGACATGGGAGCGGAGGGAAGTGATCTTCATGGAACTCCTCAGGCGATCTTGTATAAAATCGCGATTCAGCGGAAGAATCTTCTCAGCCACGACCGGCTGGTGTCGGTGATCTCCACCACGAGGTAGGCGTCCCCCGGCGGGCCCCCCGACACGGACCTTCCCTTGCCCCGGAGCCGGAGCCTGGTTCCGGCGCGGACCCCGGGCGGGATCGTGACCATCACCTCGTCGGATCCGTCCGGACGGTTCAGGGTCAGGCGCTTGCGCCCGCCGCGCGCGGCCTCCGCCGCCGTGAGCCGCAGCGGGAACACCACATCCGCGGGACCCGGAGC
The DNA here is from genome assembly GCA_037443505.1 of Candidatus Rokuibacteriota bacterium. Taxonomy (GTDB): domain Bacteria; phylum Methylomirabilota; class Methylomirabilia; order Rokubacteriales; family CSP1-6; genus JBBIOF01. The sequence continues at coordinate 56 of JBBIOF010000271.1, read as the reverse complement.
CGCGGCCCCGGAGGGCAGCAGCCTCCGGCCGGCGCCGAGGAGGCGGGCGCCGCCGC
>JBBIOF010000270.1:2936-4432 GCA_037443505.1 Candidatus Rokuibacteriota bacterium | reverse complement strand
GGCGAAGACCGCCCGCCCGCCCTCCAGGGCGACGACACGATCGGCCCGCATTACCTCGTCCATGTGCTGGGTGATCATGACCACGGCTACCCCCTGTTCGGCCGACCGCCGCACCCAACCCAGCACCTCTTCCCGCCCCGCCGGGTCGAGCATGGACGTGGGTTCGTCGAGCACGAGCACTCGCGGTCTCAACACCAGCACACCGGCCAAGGCCAGCCGCTGCTTCTGCCCCCCGGAGAGGAGATGAGGCTCGGTCTGCTCCTCGCCCGCGAGGCCTACGGCGGTCAGAGCCTCGGCGACACGGGCCCGCATGGCCTGCGGGGGGACACCCAGATTCTCCAAGCCGAAGGCCACGTCGTCTTCCACCGCCGCGCCCACGATCTGGTCCTCGGGATCCTGGAACAGCAGACCGACCCGAGCCCTGATCTCCCAGAGGTGCTGCGGAGAGGCCGTGTCCATACCGTCAACCGTCACTCGACCTTCGTCGGGAAGGAGGAGGCCGTTGGCCAGGCGCGCGACCGTGGTCTTGCCGGAGCCGTTCCCGCCCACCAAGGCGAGCCACTCGCCGGGAGCCACCTCGAGATCGAGGCCGGAAAGGGCCGGCGTGGAAGCGCCCCGATAGGTGAACGAGACCCCTTCAAAGCGTAGCGCCGGGGCCGTGCCGGCCCCGGCGCCGATCTGCACCCGTGTCGGGGCCACGAGAGCCCTCAGACCAGCTCCAGGAAGACCATCTCCGCCGCGTCACCCGGCCGTGGACCCATCTTCACGATGCGGGTATACCCGCCGGGCCGCTCCGCGTAGCGGGGAGCGATCTCGTTGAAGAGACTGTACGAGATCTTCTTGTTCCGCAGCAGACTGATCACCTGGCGCCTGGAGCTCAGGTCGCCGGCCTTGCCCATGGTGATGACCTTCTCGACCAGCGGCCTGACCTCCTTGGCCCTGGCTTCGGTCGTCTTCACGCGTCCATGCTCCAGCACAGAGCAGGCAAGGTTCGCCAGCATCAGCCGGCGATGGTCCGGCTGCAGGCCGAACCGCCTTCCTTTTCTCTGATGCCTCACTCTATTCTCCTCTGAGCTTGAGATTCCGCTCGGCGAGGCGCTCGCGCACCTTCTCGATGCTCTTCTTACCAAAGTTGGGAATGTTCAGGAGCTCCGCCTCGGTGCGCGCGATGAGCTCGCCCACCGTCTCGATGCCCTCGCGCTTCAGGCAGTGGTAGGAGCGCACGCCCAGCTCCAGCTCCTCGATCAGCATGTCGGCGTGCTGACCGGCCGCCGGCGTCGACTGCGGAACAGCCGGCGCGAAATCCTCGGGGGCGCGCAGATGGTCCTCGTCGGCGAAAATCCGGAGGTTGTCGATCAACAGGTTCGCCGCCTTGGCCATGCACTCCCGGGGGTCCATGGCTCCGTTGGTCTCCACCTCCAGCGTGAGCTTGTCGAAATCGGTGCGCTGCCCGACGCGGGCCGCCTCCACTTTGTACGACGCCCGGACCACCGGCG
>JBBIOF010000270.1:0-2895 GCA_037443505.1 Candidatus Rokuibacteriota bacterium | reverse complement strand
CCGTTTCGTCCCGCTTGTTCTCGTCGGCGGAGACGTAGCCCCGCCCCCGGCGTACCCACAAGAGCATCTCCAGGCGGGCGCCTTCCTCCAGAGTGGCAATGGGCGCGCCCGGATTCACGATCTCCAGGTTGGCGGTGGCCGCGATGTCGCCCGCGGTCACGACCCCCGGGCCCTCCTTGACCAACTCGACGTCGATCTCGGGGTCCTCGCCGTGCTTGGCCCGGTACGCCTGGGCGAAGCTCCGCGTCCACTTGTCGTCGCCCTGGGGGTTGAAGTAGTCGGTCACGTACTCGACGCCCTCGGCGGCGCCCCCCGCGATCTTGTGGGCGTCGGGCGTGTACTCGATGGCCATGATGGGGCCGGTGTAGCCCAGGTCGCGGGCCTGCTTGGTGGCCACGCCCCAGTCCTTGCCCCACTGCCAGAGCGTCAGCACGTCGGGCGCGGCCTGCTTGATCTTGGCGATCTGGGTGGTGAAGTCGGTGGCCCCGACGGGCGCCCCCTCGTCGGCCACCACGGTCCCCCCGAGCTTCTTCCAGTAGGGCGTGATGAAGTCGCGGACGCCGTTGCCGGCGTCGTCGTTCCAGTGGAGCATGGCCATCTTCTTGAAGCCGCGCTCCCGGGCCCGGTCGGCCACCCCGAGCGCCTGGTAGTTGGCCAGCACGCGGTTGTGGAAGAGGAAGGGGCTGGCCCCGACCAGCTTGGGGCTCACGCCGCCCCCGTTCAGCAGGAGGATCTTGCGCTCGCCGGCGATGGGCGCGATGGCCAGCGTGGGCGAGCTGTAGGACGTGAACACGAACGGCACGCGGTCCACGTTGACCAGCTTGTTCATGGCGCTGACGGCTTCCTTCGGCTGGCCCGACTTGTGGTCCTCCACCACCAGCTCGAACTTCACGCCGTCCACGCCGCCGCGCGCGTTCAGCTCGTCCATGGCGAGCTGGATGCCCGCGCTCATGACCTTGCCGTACCACGCGCCCGCCCCGGTCATGGCGAGGATGGCGCCCACCTTGAAGCTCCTGGGATCGGCCGCCGGGGCGGGACCGGCGATCCCCGCCAGCACGCTCACGGCCACGACAAGTGCAACGATGGTCCGGACCATTACGGCCTCCTTAGTACGAGAGCTGAGCCAAGCCAGCGGGGGGATTCTACCCCAGTCGGCGGCCCCCGAGGGGACCGTTCATCGGCGCCGGACTTCGGCTACACTCTGGGGGCGTCGGCCGGGTCCCCGGAAACCCTTCGCCCCTGGAGGAGCGCTCGCATGATCAAGCCGTACACCGCCGTCGGGCTCATCCCCACCGTCCGAGGCATCCGCAAGCGGAAGGACATCAAGATCAACCTGGAGCACCTGGCGCACCTGGTGAAGGCGGCCTCGTGGCTGTCGAGCCTGGACATCCCCGTGCGGCTCATCGCCATCCCCGAGGGGGCGCTCCAGGGCTTCAACGACGAGGTCCTCGACCTCGACCACGCCGAGTTCGCCCGGGAGGGGGCCATCGACATCCCCGGGGAGGAGACCGAGTTCCTGGGCCGGATCGCCAGGGAGTACAACGCCTTCATCATGGCCCAGGCCAAGGCGCGCCACCCCGACTGGAAGGACCGGTTCTTCAACGTGGGGTTCGTCATCAACCCGCGCGGCAAGGTGATCCTGCAGCACTACAAGGTCTCGCCACTGTTCCCCGTGGAGCACTCGGTGTGCCCCCACGACATCTACGACTGGTGGGTCGAGAAGTACGGCCGGACCCTCCAGGCGTTCTGGCCGGTGGCGGACACCGAGATCGGGCGCCTGGGGATCATGATGGCCAACGAGGGCTCCTACCCGGAGAACGCGCGGGCCCTGGCCATGAACGGCGCCGAGGTGGTCTACCGGGCCTCCTACCCGCACCCCGCCACCGGCAACGAGTTCTTCGAGGTCCAGAGCCGGGCCCGCGCCCTGGACAACAACATGTACGTCATCGCCCCGAACATGGGCACCTACTACCTGTTCCCGGAGGAGACCACCCCCATCGACACGTTCGGCGGCCGCTCGTTCGTCATCGACTACAAGGGGCGGATCGTGGGCCGCCAGGAGTACGGCGCGGGATCGACCTACGTGGCCGGTGTCGTCGACATCCAGGCCCTGCGCGACCACCGGGCGCGCGCCCAGTGGGACAACTGGCTGAAGGACCTCCGCACCGAGCTCTACCAGATCGTCTACGAGAAGCCCGTCTACCCGAAGAACCTCTACCTCAAGCGGGCGCCCATGAAGCACGCGGAGTACCGCGAGAAGGTCATCAAGCGGCAGATCCGGCTCATGCACGACCGCGGGATCTGGGCCCGGCCGGACCGGTGAGCGATGGAGTGGAAGCTGCTCGTCTCGACGTTCGTCGCCATCTTCGTCGCCGAGCTGGGGGACAAGACCCAGCTCGCGACGCTGACCCTCTCGGCCGCCAGCACGTCCCGGTGGATGGTCTTCGCCGGGGCGGCGCTGGCGCTGGTGGCCACCTCGGCCGTGGCCGTGGTGGCCGGGGACCTGGTCACCAGGGTGGTCTCGCCGGCGCTGCTGCAGCGCCTGGCGGGCGTGGTGTTCGTGGTGATCGGGCTGGCGTACCTGCTGGGGCGGGGCTGACGCCCGCTCAGCGCCGGGGGGCGGTCAGGGCACGGATCGCCGCCACCAGGGCGATGGTGAGGGCGACCACCACCCAGACCGCCCCCTTCGGGAAGCGCAGCAGCTCCACCAGCGCCACTCCGACGCCGCCGGCCACCACCGCGGTCCCTGCCGCCACGAGCCCCCACCGCGCGCGCCTGGACACCACGGCTATTCACCCCCGCTCCCGCGCCTGATCCCGCCCGAGCGAGGTGCGGCGTACCGGCGAGCCCGCCCGGGATCGAGCGACGACCGCCCCGAGCGCGGGGGCCGGGCCA
>JBBIOF010000269.1:0-4433 GCA_037443505.1 Candidatus Rokuibacteriota bacterium | reverse complement strand
TCCGGCTGACGGCTCCGGCACGCGGGCGAGCCGCGGTCGCCTTCGTGCAGCCGGCGCCGAGCCCCCGGGGCGGCACCGTGCGCTACGCGACCCGGGTGAGCGTCTTCGCGGGGGAGGGCAGCCGGGCCGGGAGTGGCGTCCAGGAGGCGGGGCTCCTCCTGCTCGCGGACCCGGCCGGCGTCACCCCGTTCGGCTCCACCTTCGTGGGGATCGCCCTCGATCCCCGGGGCCGCGCGGGCGGCAGCGGCCTCCGGGTCCGGGTCGGCGACGGAGCGCGGGGACTCGCGGCCGACGTTGCGGTCGACGCGGCGCGGCTCCCCTTCCCGCTGGCCGCGGGCGAGTACGGGATCGTCGTGGACCACGACACCGAGCGTGGCGTGCTGACCCGCATCGCGATCAACGAGGTGGACGTCACCGGCCTGGTGCCGGCCGTGGCCCTCCGACAGCGGAGGGTCCGGGGGCTCTTCGGGATCCTGGCGGCGATGGACTCCGCCGGCCGGGACGCCGGCCCCCGGCAGTTCTACTGGTCCTACCGCGTCGAGCGGACCGCGAGTCCGGAGCGGAGGCGGCCGTGAGCACGATGCTCCGCACACCGGGTTCCGTCTCCACGACCACCGCATCGGGCTCGACGCGGCACGTTGCCCTGCTGGTGGCGCTGTGCCTGGCGCTGAGCCTGTACGGCATCGGCTGGGGGCTGCCCAACGGGCCGCACGACTGGTCGAACGACTCCGTGGCGCCGCTGGAGCCTCTTGCCTACGCCAAGCGGCTGCTCGCCGGAGAGCCGTGGAGCTCGAAGTACCCGCCGTTCCACTTCATGGTGCTGGGAGCGGCCTATGCGCCCTACGTGGCCTACCTCAAGGTGACCGGCGGCCTCGGCCGGCCCTCGGAGGACTACCCGTACGGGCTCGCCGACCCCGAGGGCTCGCTGGCCGTCTTCACGCTCATCGCGCGGCTGGTGAGCGTGGCGATGGGCGTCGGGCTCGTGCTGGTGAACTACCACACCGTGCGCCGCCTGCACGGCCCGAGGGCGGGCCTCATCGCCGGGCTCCTGCTGGCGTCGTCGTACCCGCTCATCCACTACTCCCGCAACGCGAACATCGACGTCCCGCACCTGTTCTGGATGTCCCTGGCGCTCTGGAGCTCCGTGGCGCTCGTCCAGGACTTCCAGCGGCGGCACTACGTGCTGCTGGGCGTGTACACCGCCGCCGCCGTGGCGACCAAGGACAGCATCTACGCGCTCTTCGTGGGGGTCGCCCCGGTGGTGCTGGCGTTCCACCTGGGCCGGCTCCGCGAGCTGCGGCGGACCACGCCCGAGGCGCTCGGCGCGGCCCACCGCGACCTGGCGTCGGGCCTCGCTGCCTTCCTCGTCAGCCTGGTCCTGGTCTTCAACCTGCCCTTCAACTGGCAGGGATTCGCGGAGCACGTCCAGCTCCACCTGCGGAGGTCGGTGACGGGCAGCTACCTGATCGAGCAGTCGGAATCCGTCCTGGGCGGCGAGCTGGCGCTGCTGGCCGGGTACGCGAAATTCCTCTTCGAGTCCAGCGTGCCGACCGTCCTGCCGCTGGCGCTGGCCGGCCTGGCGACCGGGCTGGTCCGGGCCCGCCGCGCCACGTGGATGGTCGTCCTGCCGGTGGCGGCGTACTACGTCTTCTTCCTCCGCCTGCACAGCACCTACCACCTGCGCTACGCGCTGCCGGTGTTCGTGCTGCTCACCTGGCCCGCCGCCCGGCTCGCCGACGAGTGGCTCGGGGCGGCGCGCCTGGCCCGGACCGTGGCGTCCCTCGTCCTGGCGGGAACCATCGGCCTGGCCGTCCTCCAGGGGCTCGCGCTGGGCGTCCTCTACACGCGCGACTCCCGGTACGCCGCCGAGGCGTGGATGCGGGAGCACATCCCCGCGGGAGCGACGATCCTCGGCGTCAAGCCCGCGTACTCGCTGCCGCGCTTCCCCCCGGGGCGGCAGCTGGTCCTCCGCGACCTGTGGAACTACGGCGGCACCCAGATCGCGGACATCCAGGACCTGGACCCGGAGTACGCCGTGATGGGCATGGGGCTCCAGATCCGTCGGGAGAACCCGGACCGGTTCGAGCGCTTCTTCGTGGACCGCGGCTACCGGGTGGTGGCCGAGTTCAAGAGCCCCCTGCCACTCTTCGGACGGGAGATCGTCGAGCTCCACAGCATCAACCCGCGGATCGTCATCTTCAAGCGAGGCGGCGCCCGCCTCGCGGTGGCCGCCGGCCAGCCGCCGGCGCCGGCCCCCGCCGAGGGACGCTGAACCCCGGGTCGAACCGCTCGGCCCACGAGCCCACCCATTCACCGGAGAGCGCGAATGAGCCAGACGTCCCGCATGGTCGTGATCGGGCTGGACGGCACCCCGTTCAGCCTGCTGCGCCGGCTGCTGAAGGACGGCGAGCTGCCCCACCTGGCCGCCCTGCTGTCCGAGGGCTCCATGAGCCCCATGACCTCCACGATCCCCACCGTGTCGTCGGTGGCCTGGGCCTCGTTCATGACCGGCAACAACCCGGCCCGCCACAACATCTACGGATTCACCGACCGCCGCCCCGGCACCTATGACGTGTTCATCCCGAGCTCCAGGGACCTGGTGGGGCCGACGCTCTGGGACGTGCTGGGTCGCCTCGGCAAGCGGGTGGTGGTGATGAACGTGCCCTCCACCTACCCGCCCACGGCGGTCAACGGGATCCTGGTCTCCGGGTTCCTCACGCCGTCCGTGGACCGGTCGTGCGTGGACCCCGCGGTGGTCCGGACGCTCAAGGCGATGGGCTACCGGATCGACGTGGATCCCGCCCTGGCCCGCGAGTCGCTGCCGCGCCTGATGGCCGAGATCCGGGAGACGCTCCTCCGCCGCGCGGAGGCCATGTTCCACTTCCTGCGGACGGCCCCCTGGGACTTCTTCATGACGCACTTCATGGAGACGGACCGGCTCCACCACTTCTTCTGGGAGCACATGGAGCAGGGCCACCCGGAGTACGCCCCGGCGTTCCTGGACATCTACCGGGAGGTGGACCGCATCGTGGGCCGGCTGGTCGCCGACCTCCCCGGCGGCACCGGGCTGGTGCTCCTGTCGGACCACGGCTTCTGCACCGTGAAGCGAGAGGTCTACGTGAACCGCTGGCTGGAGGAGCAGGGCCTCCTGGCCTTCACGCCGGGCGCGGGCTCCGGGCTCGGCGCCATCGACCCGGCCTCCCGGGCGTTCAGCCTGACGCCCGGCCGCATCTACGTGAACCTGCGCGGCCGGGAGCCGAAGGGCTCCGTGGCGCCCGGGGACTACGAGCGGGTGCGGGACGACCTGGTCGCCTCCCTCACGGGGCTCCGCGACCCGGACTCGGGCGCGCGGGTCATCGACCGGGTGCTGCGGCGGGAGGAGATCTTCCACGGCCCGGGCGCGGGCGCGGCCCCCGACCTGGTCGCCGTCCCCGTGGACGGCTACGACCTCAAGGGCGACCTGGGCCGCACGGCGCTGACGGGCAAGGGCGTGCTGGTGGGCATGCACACGCTCGAGGACGCCTTCGTCGCCATCCCCGGAGCCGCCATCGAGAAGCCGGACCCCCACATCGTGGACGTGATGCCCACGATCCTTCACCTGATGGGGCTCCCGGTCCCCGAGGGCCTCGACGGCCGCAGCCTCCTCTGAGGGGCGGAAGGAGACGCCGATGAGAGCGATGATCCTGGCCGCCGGGCAGGGCCGGCGCCTCGGCGGCGCGTACCCGAAGTGCCTGGCCACGGTGGGCGGCCGCACCCTGATCCAGCACCAGGTGGACGCGCTGCTGGCGCACGGCCTCCGCTCGCTGGTGGTCGTCGTGGGCTTCCGCCGGCAGGCGGTGGTGGACCACCTGGCCCCCTACCGGGCCATGCCCGGCGTGCGCGTGCAGTTCGTCGAGAACCCCTTCTACGCCACCGTGAACAACGTGTACTCGCTGTGGGCGGCCCGGGCGCTCATGGAGCCGGGGTTCGTGCTGCTCAACTGCGACGTGCTCTTCCACCCGGAGGTCCTGGGCCGGCTGCTGACCTCGCCCCACGAGAGCGCCATCGCCGTCGAGCACAAGCGGTGCGGCGCCGAGGAGATGAAGGCGCTGCTCCGGGGCGACCGGGTGGCGCGCCTCAGCAAGGACCTGGACCCGGCCGCGGCCGCCGGCGAGTACGTCGGGCTCGCGCGCTTCGGCCCCCGGGGCGCCCGGGCCTGCGCCGAGGCGCTGGACGAGGGGGTGGTGCGCGACCGCCGGCACGGCGAGTACTACGAGGAGGCGCTGAACCGGGTGGCGGAGCGGACGGACATCCACGCCGTGGACGTCTCGGGCCTCCCCGTCATCGAGATCGACTTCCCGGAGGACCTGGACGCCGCGCGGTCCCGCGTGTACCCGCAGCTGGCGGCGGCCCGGCCGGTGTCCACCGCGCGCAGCCGCTCGACGTCCCACTCC
>JBBIOF010000268.1:0-4436 GCA_037443505.1 Candidatus Rokuibacteriota bacterium | reverse complement strand
CTGCTGGCCGGGCGCGCCTGGCCGCTGGGCCGCCCCGGGTCGGTGCCGGGGGGCGCCGGCCCGTCCGGGCCTACCGCTCCGCCGCGCCCTGCTGGCGCTCGACCTCTTCCATGATCATGGTGTTGAGGTCGTCCACCAGCCGGTCGCGCGCCAGGCGGCCGTCGTTCCGGATGAGCTGGCGGATGCGCGAGGGGCGCGCCGAGAGCATCACCAGCGTCGTGCCGATCGCGACCGCCTCCTCGATGGAGTGGGTGACGAAGAGGATGGTCCGGCCGGTCTCCTGCCAGATCCGGCGCACCTCGTTCTGCATGATCCGGCGGTTCTGGGCGTCCAGCGCCCCGAACGGCTCGTCCATCAGCAGCACGTCGGGCTCGATGGCCAGGGCCCGCGCGATGGCGGCCCGCTGGCGCATGCCCCCGGAGACCCGGCCCGGGAAGTAGTGCTCGAAGCCGGCGAGGCCGGCGACCTTCAGGTAGCGCCGCGCCACCTCCTCGCGCTCGTGGGCGTCCAGGCCCAGCGGCTTGAGCACCAGCGCCACGTTCTGCTGGAGCGACATCCAGGGCAGCAGCCGGTCCTCCTGGAAGACGACACCGACCCGCCGCCCGTGGCTCCCCCCGGCCAGGACGGGCTCGCCGTCCAGCAGGACCGTGCCACGCGTGGGCGCCTCGATCCCGCCGATGATGCGGAGCAGCGTGGTCTTGCCGCAGCCGTTGGGCCCCAGCAGGCACACGAACTCGCCGGCCTCCACCGCGAAGGACACGCGGTCGATGACGGGGATGAGGAAATCCTTGCCCACGTCCTCGACGGAGAGCTTCACCGCCATCGTGCCACCCGCCGGGAGACGGCGTCGAAGACCAGCTTGTCGGCCGCCATCATCACCAGGATCATCACCAGGGCCCACACGAACACCATGTGGGTGGCCAGGATCTCGCGGCTGTAGTTCATGATGTAGCCGATGCCCGAGGTGACCCCGAAGATCTCCGCCACCACCGAGACCTTCAGGGCCAGGCCGAACCCCACCTTCATCCCCGCCACCAGGTAGGGCAGGGTGGAGGGCACCACGATGGAGGTGAACTTCTCGCGGCCGCCCAGCCGGTAGACGTCGCCCATCTCCAGCAGGCGCCGGTCCACGTTCTCCACCCCCTCCACGATGTTGGACGCCACCACCGGCAGGGTGATCATGAACGTGGTGAAGATGGGCGCCCAGTTGGAGAGCCCGAACCAGATGATGGAGATCACGATCCACACGAAGACCGAGGTGGAGTTGAGGACGGCCAGCAGGTCGTGGACGACGGAGCGGGCGGGGCGGGACAGGAACGTGGCCAGCCCCATCAGCAGGGCCAGCCCCACGGCGCCGCCGAAGCCCACGGCGATCCGGCCGAGCGAGGCGGCCGTGTGCGTCCACACCTCGCCGCCGGCCACGATCTGGGCAAACCCCCGCGCCACGGCCAGCGGCGAGGGCAGCACGTAGGCCCCGTACTTCCAGGACAGCCCGGCCCAGGCCGCGATCGTCACCGCCGCCACTCCGAGCGTGGGGAGGTGGAGGCGGCGGGTCCAGTCCCTCACGCCCGGTGGAAGAACTCCCGGCGGATCCGGTCCGGGTTGTCCCAGATGTCCGACTTCAGGAAGCCGAACTCCTTGTTGATCTTCAGCTGCGCGATGAGCGTGTCCACCTGCTCGTCCGGCAGCCCGTGGAGCATCCGGACGGTCTCCCGGTAGGCCACCTGGATGACCTCGCGGGGCAGCTTCGTCACCTCGCCCACGATCTGCATGGCCCGGTCCGGCTTGCCGTACCAGATGTCCACGGCCTCCTTCTGGGCGTCGTTGAGGTCGCGGGCGATGGCCGGGTGCGCCTTGAGGAAGTCGGCGTGGACCAGGTAGCAGACGTGCACCGGGAAGCCGGTGGCCCGGCCGGTGGCCTTGCGCCACAGGTCGATCTGCTTGGCCAGGTACACGCCCTCGCCCCGGAGGACGACCTGGTCGGTGATGGGCTGCCAGGCGATGATGGCGTCCACTTCCTTCTTGCCCAGCAGCGTCACCATGTCGGGCGGGGCCGTGGCCGTGACGATCCTGGTGTCCTTCTGGAGGTCGAAGCCGTAGCCCTTCAAGGTGAGGGCCCGGATGTCGAAGAAGGTGGAGGTGCCGACGATGGCCGCCACCTTGCGGCCCTTGAGGTCCTCCACGCGCGCCAGGCCCGCGTCCTTGCGGGCCACGATGGCGCCCAGCACCGCGGTGGCCACGCCCGTGACCCTGAGCGGCACCCCGTCCTCGAACGCCTTGGCCGCCAGGGCGAAGCTCATGTCCACCGCGTCCACGTTCTTCGAGGCGAGCTGGTTGAGGAGCGGCCCGGGCGAGCCGGGGACGATGGAGTACTCGGCCTGCCAGCCGCGCTTGCCCAGCAGGTCCTCCTTGTGGATGATCTCCGTCGCCGCCCACCCGAGCTGCAGGTAGGCGAGCCGCACCCGTCCCTTGCCCTGCGCGGCGAGCGGGCCCGGGCGCCCGGCCCACAGGGCGACCGCCGCCCCCGCGCCCGCCTTGAGGAACTCGCGACGTCCGATCGTCGGCATGCCTGACCTCCTCAGGCCTTGACCTGCGGGAGACCCCGGAGGGCCTCCGCGATCTTCTCGGCCGGGTACTCGTAGTCCTGGAGCTTGCCGCCCAGGAAGGCCTCGTACGCGCCCAGGTCGAAGTGGCCGTGCCCGGACAGGTTGAACAGGATGGCGGGCTTGCGGCCCTCCCGCTTGCACCGGAGGGCCTCGTCGATGACGAAGCGGATGGCGTGCGCGGACTCCGGCGCGGGGATGATCCCCTCGGCCCGTGCGAACTGCACCGCCGCCTGGAACGTGGCCACCTGCGGGACAGCCACGGCCTCGATGACGCCCTCGTCGTAGAGCTTGGACACCAGGGGCGCCATGCCGTGGTAGCGGAGCCCTCCGGCGTGGAGCGGGGGCGGTACGAAGCCGTGCCCCAGCGTGTGCATCTTCACCAGGGGCGTGAGCCCCACGGTGTCACCGAAGTCGTAGACGTACCGGCCCTTGGTCAGGCTGGGGCACGCCGCGGGCTCCACGGCCACGATGCGGAGCTTCTTGCGCTTGCCCGTCAGCTTGTCGGCGGCGAAGGGAAAGGCCAGGCCCGCGAAGTTCGAGCCCCCGCCGATGCAGCCCACCACGATGTCGGCCTCGTCGTCGGCCTTCTCGAGCTGCCGGCGGGACTCCAGCCCGATCACCGTCTGGTGCATCAGCACGTGGTTCAGCACGCTGCCCAGCGAGTACTTGGTGTCGTCCCGGGTGGCGGCGTCCTCCACGGCCTCGCTGATGGCGATGCCCAGGCTGCCGGGCGAGTTCGCGTCCTGCTCGAGGACCTTCTTGCCCGCCTGGGTGTCGGGGCTCGGGCTCGGCACGACCTGCGCCCCCCAGGTCTCCATCATGATCCGCCGGTAGGGCTTCTGGTTGTAGGAGACCTTCACCATGTAGACCTTGCAGGTGAGGCCGAAGAGGTTCGAGGCCATCGCCAGGGCGGAGCCCCACTGGCCGGCGCCCGTCTCCGTGGTGAGCCGGGTGACGCCTTCCCGCTTGTTGTAGTACGCCTGGGCGACGGCCGTGTTGGGCTTGTGGCTGCCGGCCGGGCTCACGCCCTCGTACTTGTAGTAGATCCGGGCCGGCGTGCCGAGCGCCTTCTCCAGCCGCCGCGCCCGGTAGAGCGGCGTGGGGCGCCAGAGGCGCAGCACGTCCCGCACCTCGTCGGGGATCTCGATCCAGCGGTCCCGGCTGACTTCTTGCTTGATCAGCTCCACGGGGAAGAGCGGCGCCAGGTCCTGCGGGCCGATGGGCTGGCCGGTGCCGGGGTGGAGGACGGGCGGTGCGGGGCTCCTGAGATCGGCCTGGATGTTGTACCACTTCGTGGGGATGTCCCTCTCGTCGAGCAGGAACTTGGTGCGGCTGGCGTCCCCGGCTTTCGCAGGCATTTCCGACCTCCTTGGGCGGCCGATGCGGGTGAGCTGGAAAAGTAGCGCAACAATATCGGGAGTGGTGCCGCGCTGTCAACGAGCCCGGCCGCCGCTGCGGACCTGGGCTATGCTCGGAGCCGCAGGGGACGCCGGCACTCCCGGGACGCACGATGGCCCTGACGCTCACGCTGCCTCGCCGCGACGGCACGCTGCACCTCTACCGGATGACCCAGCGGCGCCCGTTCGCCCCGTCGCCGGCGCCGATCCGGAGCCGGGTGGGCTTCGCGGCGGTCCACGTCGTCGCCGACCCGCTGGCCGACCACGAGCCCTGGCTGGACCCCCGGCTCGACTGGGAGGCCACGCTCGCCTACCGCCGGTACGTGTGGTCGCTGGGGCTCGCGGTGGCCGAGGCCACCGAGGCGGCCCAGCGGGGCCTGGGCCTGGCCTGGCCGGCGGCGCGGGAGCTGATCCGGCGGTCCCTCGCCGAGGC
>JBBIOF010000267.1:0-4456 GCA_037443505.1 Candidatus Rokuibacteriota bacterium | reverse complement strand
ACGCCGCGGCGGTGGCGGCGCGGCGGGCGCGCTGGGAGGCCGAGCACTGGCGGCTCCACGAGGCCTGGGCTGCCCGGGCCCGGGCGGTGCAGGGCGACCGTCCGATCGACATGGCCTGGCTGTCGCGCGCGGTGGGTGACGTGATCGATCGTGACACCCTGGTGGTGAACGAGTACGACCTCGACCCCACGCAGGCCTGCTTCGACGCGCCCGGCACCTACTTCGGCCCGCCCCCGGCGTCGGGGCTCGGCTGGGGTCTGGGCGCGGCCCTCGGCGCCAGGCTCGCCGCCCCCGATCGGACCGTGGTGTGCTGCGTCGGCGACGGCGCCTACCTCTTCGGCGTGCCGACCGCCGTCCACTGGGTCTCGCGCGCCTACTCCCTCCCGGTGCTCTTCGTCGTCTTCAACAACCGCGCGTGGAACGCGGTGAAGCGGGCCGTGCGGATGCACGCGCCCGAGGGGTGGGCGGTCCGGACCGGGGCCATGCCGCTCAGCGAGCTGGACCCGGCGCCGGACTACGAGGCGGTGTGCCGGGCGTGCGGGGGGTGGGGCGAGCGCGTGGAGGACCCGGCGGCGCTGCCCGAGGCCCTGGCCCGCGCCCTCAGGGTGGTACGCGAGGAGCGGCGCCAGGCCCTCCTCAACGTCGTCTGCAAGAAGCCGTGAGGCCGGACGGCCCCGCGGCGGGAGGGGCCTCGAGGAGGGTGTGATGGAGCTCATCGGGCGGATGCTGGACGGCTCGATCCCCTACAGCATCAAGAGCCTGCTCCGGCGCGGCGATCTCGTCCCCGGCCGGATGAGCCGGGAGGACAAGATCACCCACCTCCAGGAGATTCCGCTGCTCGAGGGCTGCACGCGCGGCCAGCTCCGGGCCATCGCCCGGATCGCCGAGGTCCGCGAGGTGCCGGAGGGGACGGTGCTCACCCGCCGCGGCGAGCCCGGGGAGGAGTTCTTCGTCATCGTGGACGGCCGGGCGCGGGTGGAGGTGACGCCGCGCAAGCGGGGCCGCCTGGGCCCGGGGGACTTCTTCGGCGAGATCAGCCTGCTCGACGGCGGCCCCCGCTCGGCCACGGTCACCGCGGAGACGGCCATGCGGCTGCTGGTCATCGGCCGCCGCCACTTCTCCCGCCTGCTGCGGGAGTTGCCCGACCTCGGGCGGGCCATCATGGGGGTGCTCGCCCGCCGCCTCCGCCAGGCCGAGCAGCCGCTGAACGCCTGAGAGCGGTCTGGTCGGCGTGCGCCTCGAGGATTCGGGGGCGCCCGGAGCCCCATCACTCGGGGCCGAGCCGCCGAGGCCCGCCTGCCGGAGGAACCCGGCCAGCGCCCGATCGAAGGCGGCCGCGCGGCCGGATCACGAGCCCGGCCCCGGGATCCCGGCGCCGCGGTGCTCCGAGAACGTCGGCGGCGTCGTGGGGTTGGCCCGCCCCTCCCGCCGCCCCTCCACCACCAGGTTGCCGCTGGGGTGCCGGCGCACCAGGGCGCCCGTGCGGTAGAAGCCGTCGGGCGTGAAGGTGGCGGCGTCGCGCTCGGGCGCGCGGTAGTAGCCGCGGATCGTGTAGGGCCCGCGGCAGAGCAGCTCGCCCACCTCGCCCGGGGGCACCTCCCGCTCCCGCTCGTCCACGATGCGGACCTCGTCGTCGGGGGAGACCGGCCGGCCCTGCGTCTCCACCACGACCTCCTCGGGGTCGCCCCGGCGGGTGTAGCACAGCAGGCCCTCGGCCATGCCGAACCCCTGCGTGAGTACCGGGCCGATCTCGCGGAGTACGCGGCGGGCCGGCCCCGGATCGAGGCGGGAGCCGCTCACGCAGAGGGTGCGCAGCGAGGAGAGGTCGGCCCGGGCGAGGCCCGGGTCGTTCATCCACGCGACGACGTGGGCGGGCACGGCGGGCACCCAGGTGACGCGCTCCGCCTCGATCAGGCGGAAGACGGTCTCGGCCTCGGCCGAGGGCGCCAGCACCACGCGGCCGCCAAGGAGCAGCGTGGCCGGGATGCCGGGGCACGCCAGGGGGAAGTTGTGCGAGGCCGGCACGGTGACCAGCAGCACGGTGTCGCCGCCCACCCCGGTGGCCGCCGCCGAGGCGCGCGAGGCGTAGAGGTAGTCGTCGTGGGTGCGGGGGACCACCCTGGGCGGCCCCGTCGTGCCGCGCGAGAGGTGGAAGACGGCGACGTCGTCGGGCCGGGGGCGCAGGCGCCCGAGCGAGCCCGGGGCGATCCGCTCCTCGACGGGGTCGGCGAGGAGGTCGCCGAGCAGGGTCATGCCCCGCCCGGCGCGCTCGCCCGCCACCAGCACCTCCCGGAGCGCCGGCAGCTCCCCGCGCAGCTCTCCGGCCATCGCCACGTGGTCGAAGCCGCGGAACGTGGACGGCAGGAGCCACGCCCGGGCGGCCGTGAAGCGGGCCAGGTCGCCGATCTCGGCGTGGCGGTGGGCGGGCCGGCAGCAGAGGGGGATCGCGCCCACCTTGAGGCAGGCCAGGTAGGCCACCACGAACTCCAGCACGTTGGGGAGCTGGAAGACGACGACGGCGCCCCCGCGGACGTCCCGCGCGGCGAGGTGCAGGGCCAGCCGGTCCACCAGTCGGGAGAGCTCCCGGTAGGTGAGCCGCCGCTCCCCGTCCACGACGGCCACGCGGCCGGCATGGGCGGCCACCGAGCGGTCGAAGGCCTGGCCGATGGTCTCGCCGGCCCAGTACCCGCGGGCCCGGTAGCGGTGGGCGAACTCCGGGGGCCAGCGGACGACGCCCTCCATGGCGCGACCATTCTAGTCCGGTCCGGTCTGGTCCCGTCCGGGCCCGTGCCCCGGCGGCGTTGCCGGCCTCCATCCCGAGCGTGTACCATCGTCGCGCGCCACCCGCGAGGGAGAGGGGACGCCCATGGCCCAGGACCTGAGGAGCTATCTCGACCTGCTGAAGCGCGAGCGGCCCGACGACCTGGTCGTGGTTTCCCGCGAGATCGACCCTGCGTACGAGATCACCGCGCTCGTGGTGAAGCTCGAGCGGGTGGCGCGGCGGCGCCCGGTGCTGCTCTTCGAGCGCGTGAAGGGCAGCCGGTTCCCCGTGCTGACCAACCTGCACGCGAGCCGCGGGCGCCTGGCCCTGGCCCTGGGTGTCGCGCCTGACGGGCTCCTCGCGCGGTATCTCCAGGCGATGGAGCGGCCGGTGCCGCCACGGGTGGTTCCCACCGGCCCGGTCAAGGAGGTCGTGCTCCGGGGCGAGGAGGTGGACCTCGGCGCCCTGCCCGGGATCGTCCACCACGAGGGGGACGCCGGGGTGTTCCTCACCGCCGCCATCTCCTTCGCGAAGGACCCCACGAGGGACGTGTGGAACTGCGCCTACAACCGCCTCATGGTCAAGGGCCGCGACACGACGTCGATCCACCTGACCCTGGGCAAGCACCTGTGGGAGTTCCACCGCATCGCGGAGTCGCTGGGCCGGCCCCTGCCGGTGGCGTTCGCCGTCGGCGTCCACCCGGCGGTGGCGCTGGGTGCGCTCGCCATCGGATCGGTGGACGAGGACGAGCGCGCCATCATGGGCGGCCTGCTGGGGGAGCCCCTCGAGCTGGTCCGCTGCGAGACGTCGGACGTCCTGGTCCCCGCGCACGCGGAGCTGGTGATCGAGGCCGAGATCCTGCCGTACGAGCGCACGGCCGAGGGGCCCTTCGGCGAGTTCACCGGCTACAGCCTGGGCGAGCGCCGGCGGGAGGTGGTGAAGGTCCGGGCCATCACGCACCGGCGGGGCGCCATCTTCCAGGACATCAGCGTGGCCCACCTGGACCACCTGCTGCTCTCGACCATCCCCATCGAGGCGAACCTCTACCGGGCGGTCCGGGCCATGGTGCCCTCGGTGCGGGCCGTGCGCGTGCCGGCGCCGTTCACCTGCTACGTGTCCATCGAGCAGCGCGTCCCCGGCCAGGCCAAGAACGCCGTCCTCGCCGTCCTGGGCGCCGACCTCTACATGAAGCGCGTGGTGGTGGTCGATCACGACGTGGACGTCTTCGACGACCGCCAGGTGAGCTGGGCCATCGCCACCCGCTGCCAGCCGGATCGCGACATCACCGTGATCACCGGGGCGCGGGGCTCCGACCTGGACCCCTCCACGAAGGAGGACGGGTACACCGCCAAGTGGGGAGTGGATGCGACGGCGAAGCCCTCGCTGGCGGCCTTCACGCCCCGCCACAGGGTCCCGCCCGCGGTCTACGAGCGCCTCCGCCTCGAGGACTACCTGCCGTAGCGCGGTGCCCGAGAACGCCGCCCGCCTGATCGAGGCCGCGGCGCGGGCGCACCCCGCGCGCCCCGCGCTCGAGTGGGAGCGCGGCGCGCTCACCTACGGAGAACTGGAGGCGCGCGCGGGGGCCTTCGCGAGGTTCCTGGCCTGGGCGGGGGTGGCCCCCGGCGCCCGGGTCGCCCTCGACATCCCCAACCGCTGGGCCTTCCCGGTGGCCCTCCTGGGCGGGCTCAAGGTCGG
>JBBIOF010000266.1:0-4469 GCA_037443505.1 Candidatus Rokuibacteriota bacterium | reverse complement strand
CGCCGCGTGGGGGCCTTACGCGCCGACGGCCGCCGGGCCAGCGCCCCGCGCAGGTACGCCTCCCGCGTCGCCGAGCGGCGGACCTTGCCGCTGGAGGTCTTGAGGACGGCCCCGGGACCGGCGATCACCACGACGTCGGGCGGCAGCCCCAGCACCGCGGTCACGCGGTCCACCACGGCCGCCCGCAGGTGGTCCCGCACGGCCGCGCCCCGCTGCCGGCTCTCGGCGACCACCACCAGGCGCTCGGTCCCGATCTCCGGGTCCGCCACGCCGAAGGCCGCCACGCACCCCTTCCGGATCCCCGAGATCTCGCCCGTCACCTCCTCGATCTCCTGCGGGTAGAGGTTGCGCCCGGCCTTGATGATCACGTCCTTCTGGCGCCCGGTCACGAACAGCTCGCCGTCGGCCCAGTAGCCCAGGTCCCCGGAGTCCATCCAGCCGTCCTGCACCGCGCGCCGCGTCGCCTCCGGATTGCGGAAGTAGCCCCGCGTGACCGAGGGCCCCCGGAAGAGCACCCGCCCTTCCACGCGCTCGCCCACCGGCGCGCCCCGGGCGTCCGCCACGCGGATCTCGTGCCCGGGCAGCGGCCGGCCGCAGGAGACGAACCTGAGCGGTGCGGGGTCCGACGGCGGCGCGGGCTCCGCACGACGCGAGCGCTCGAACACGGCCCGCGCCACCCGGTCCACCCGGGGCCCGCGCCCGGGCGGCGGGCAGGTGAGGCCGACCGAGGACTCCGCCAGGCCGTACACGGGGCACATCGCCTCGGGCCGGAAGCCGGACGGCGCGAATCGGCGCGCGAACCGCTCGATCGTGTCCGGGCTCACGGGCTCGGAGCCGTTGAGCGCCAGGCGCCAGGCGCCGAGGTCGAGGCCCCGGATCTCGTCGTCGGCGACCTTGTGCACGCAGAGGTCGAAGGCGAAGTTCGGCGCCGCCGAGATGGTCGCGCGGTGGGCGTGGAGCGCCGCCAGCCAGCGGACGGGGCGGGCCAGGAAGGCGAGCGGGGACATGATCACCGTCGGCACCGCGAAGTAGAGGGGTCCCAGCCACGAGCCGATGAGCCCCATGTCGTGGTAGAGGGGCAGCCAGCTCACCATGACGTCGGCCGGCCCCACCCCGAGCGCCCGGCCCAGGGCCCGGATGTTGGCAAGGACGTTGGCGTGGGTCAGCAGCACGCCCTTGGGCTCGCCGGTGCTGCCCGACGTGTACTGGATCAGCGCCGGGCCGAGCGGGTCCAGGGCGACGGGCGGGGCCGCCGCGCCGGGCCGCCCGAGCCGCTCGACGGCGACGACCTCCCGGAGGGACGGCACGCGGGTCCGGAGCAGCGCCGCCACGCGCTCGGCCTCGGCGAAGGTGAGCAGCAGCGCGGCGCCCGCGTTGTCCAGGATGCGCGCCTGGCGGCGCGCGTACTCCTCGAGGCGGTCGAGGCGGAAGGGGGGGTAGATCGGCACCGGGACGGCGCCGGCCAGGAGGATGCCGAAGAAGACCGGGAAGAAGGCCTGCTCCGTCCGGAGCATCATCGCGGCCCGGGCGCCCGGACCGAGGCCGCGCTCGCGCAGCGCCGCGGCGACCTCCAGCGACCGCCGCCAGAGCGCGCCATAGGTGATGGAATCCTCGGAGCCATCCTCGCCCCTCAGATACAGGTGGACGCGGTCCGGCTGCGTCTCGGCGTGCCAGCGGAGGACCTCGACGAGCGTGCCGGCCGAGTCCGGGGCCGCCGTCCCGGCCTCCGGCGGCGCGACGGCCGCCGGCAGCGCCTCGGGGAGGGCGGGGTGGCCTTCGAGGATGGCATGGGCCAGGGCCCGCGGACTGTCCGCCTCGGCCATGACCGCGTCGGGCAGTCGCACCCCGAACGCCTGCTCGAGCCGGTGGACCAGCTCGACGCGCTCCAGGCTGCCGAGACCCAGGTCGCGGTCCAGCGACTCGTCCAGCCCCGCCTCGCCGCGGGGCGGCGGCACTCCCAGCTCCGCGGCGAGGGCCGTGACGATCTCCAGGACGCCGCGCTCGACCTTCCTCGGGTCCACCCTCGGCGTGCTGCCGGGTTCAGGCGGCGATCGGCCGCCCCAGCTCCTTCGACAGCGTCCGGGCCACGTGGCCCATCTCGGTGCCGAGGAGCATCAGCAGGTCGTCCAGGGCCAGGATACCCACCAGGTTACCCGTCCTGTCCACGACGGGCAGCCGGCGGACGCCCCGCTCGCTGAACATCCTGGCCGCCTCGAAGATCCCCTGGTCCTGGTCGATGACGGCCGGGCTCCGGTGCATCACCTCGGACACGGGGACCATGGCGGGGTCCTTGCCGGCCGCGACCACGGACACCGCGATGTCGCGATCGGTCAGGATGCCAGCGGGCCTGGCGCTGCTGGTGACCACCACCGCGCCCACGCGCTTGTCGCGCATCAGGCGGGCCGCCTCCGCGACGGTGGCCGCGGGCGAGAGCGTGACGACGGGCTTCGTGCAGACGTCTCGGATCATGGAAGTCCTCCTCGGGGAGAGTTCGCCCGGAGCGAGGAGAAGCAAGATGCGGACCGTCGCCAACCCCGCGACAAGCCGTTCCTCTTGCGGCCGACCGGCGGGCCGCTCGGGGTGGTGCCGCCCCACGTGGGGCGGGCCCTCATCGTGGAAGGCGGCTCAACCCCGCAGTTTCCCGGCCCTCGGGCGTGGCACCGCCGATGCATTGCCGGCCTGTCCTGGTGGGAGGTGCGAAGCGGCCGGATGAAGAACTACGAGGTCGCCCGGCTCTTCGATCTGATGGGCGACATCCTGGAGATCAAGGGCGAGAACCCGTTCCGCGTCCGCGCTTACCGGCGCGCCGCCCAGAACCTCCAGGCGCTCACCGAGGACGTCGAGGTCCTGGCCCGGGAGGACCGCCTCGACGAGATCCCGGGCGTCGGGGCCGACCTGGCGGGCAAGATCCGCGAGTACCTCGCCACGGGGCGGGTCAAGGACATCGAGGCGGCCCGCCGCGGCGTCCCGGACGGCGTGGTGGAGCTGATGAACGTCCCTGGCATCGGGCCCAGGACCGCCCGCCTGCTCTACGAGGAGCAGGGCATCACCGGGATCGAGCAGCTCGAGCGCCTGGCCAGGGCGGGCAAGCTCCGGGGCCTGCCCGGCATCCGGGCGCGCACCGAGCAGAACATCCTGAAGGGCATCGCCCTGGTCCGGGGCGGCCGGGCGCGGATGCCGCTGGGTCGGGCGCTGCCCCTGGGCCGCGAGCTGGTGCGCGCCCTCGGGACCGTCCCCGGCGTCAAGGAGGTCGCGCTGGCGGGCTCCGCCCGCCGGATGAAGGAGACCGTCGGCGACCTGGACATCCTGGTGACGTCCTCGCGGCCCGGGGCCGTGATGGACGCCTTCGTCTCGCTGCCCCAGGTGGCCGAGGTGCTCGAGAAGGGCACGACCAGGTCGGCCGTCCGCCACCGCGACGGCATCCAGGTGGACCTCCGGGTGGTCGCGCCCGAGGCGTTCGGCGCCGCGCTCGCCTACTTCACCGGCTCGAAGCAGCACAACATCCGCGTCCGCGAGATGGCCCTCCGGAAGGGCCTCAAGATCTCCGAGTACGGCGTCTTCCGGGCCTCCACGGGCCGGCGCGTCGCCGGCGCCACCGAGGAGGAGGTGTACGCGGCGGTGGGCCTGCCGTGGATCCCGCCCGAGCTGCGCGAGGACCAGGGGGAGATCGAGGCCGCGCAGGCCGGCCGCCTGCCGGCCCTGGTGGAGCTCGGCGACATCCAGGGCGACCTGCACTGCCACACCAGTGCCAGCGACGGCCACCACTCCATCGAGGCGCTGGTGGCCGCGGCAGCCGGGCGCGGCTACCGGTACCTGCTGGTCACCGACCACAGCCACTCCGCGCGGGTGGCGGGCGGCCTCAGCGCCGCGGAGCTGGCGGCCCACGTGCGGAAGATCCGGGCCGTGGCCCGGAAGCACCCGGGGATCGCGGTGCTCGCCGGGACCGAGTGCGACATCCTCCCCGACGGGCGGCTCGACTATCCCGACGCCGTGCTGGCCCAGCTCGACCTTGTGGTCGCCGCCGTCCACTCCCGGTTCAAGCAGCCCCGGCGGGAGATGACCCGGCGCCTGTGCGCTGCCCTCGCGAACCCCCACGTCCACGTCCTGGCCCACCCGACCGGCCGGCTGATGGGGGAGCGGGAGCCGTACGACGTGGACCTCGACCAGGTCCTCAGGACCGCGCGGCGCCACGGCAAGGCGGTGGAGATCAACGCCTACCCGGAGCGGCTCGACCTGAACGACGTCCACGCGCGGCGCGCCCACGAGCTGGGGGTGCGCGTGGCCATCGGCACGGACGCCCACGTGCTGGACCACCTGGGCCTGATGGAGCTGGGCGTCGCCACCGCCCGGCGCGCCTGGATCGGCAAGGCCGAGGTGGTCAACACCTGGCCGGTGGAGCGCTTGCTGGCCTGGGCGCAGGGCCAGGAAGGGGCCCGGGCGGCCGGGGGCGGCCGATGAGCCGCGCCGCC
>JBBIOF010000265.1:0-4487 GCA_037443505.1 Candidatus Rokuibacteriota bacterium | reverse complement strand
CCGCGCGGCGTGGCGCGGTCCACCCGGAAGGTCCGCCCGTCCAGCGTCGCCCCCTTCATGCCGCCGATCGCCCGCTCCGCCTCCTCGGTCGTCATCATCTCGACGAAGCCGAAGCCGCGCGAGCGGCCCGTGGCGCGGTCGGTCATCACCATGGCGGACGCCACCTGGCCGAAGCGCGCGAAGGCGGCGCGCAGTCCCTCGCTCGTGGTGGAGAACGAGAGACCTCCGACGAACAGCTTCACCGACATGACGGGGCTCCTTTCGTGACGGGGCCGGCGGTGGAGGACAGGGGCGGCCTGTTCAGGGCGCGCGATGGGTCCAGGCCAGCAGGTCCGCCAGCGGCCGCGCGTTCAGCACGTGCGCGGGGCCGATCCAGGCTCGGCGGGCGACGGCCAGGCCCAGGTCCAGGTTGTCGAGGTTCGAGAGGTAGTGCGCGTCGGTGCTGATGGAGAGGGGCACGCCCAGCTCGGCGGCCCGGCGGGCGTGGACCTCGTCCAGGTCCAGGCGGTCGGGGGAGGCGTTGATCTCCACGGCCTTGCCGTGCTGCCGGGCCGCCGCCAGGACGGCGTCCATGTCCACGTCGTAGGGGTCGCGCGAGCCGATCAGCCGCCCCGTGGGGTGCACCAGGATGTCCACGTGCGGGTTGGCCAGGGCGCGGACGATGCGCGCGGTCATCTCCGCGCGCGACTGCCTGAACCGGGAGTGGACGGCGGCCAGCACCACGTCCAGCTCCTGGAGCACCTCGTCGGGGAAGTCCATCGTTCCGTCCGCCAGGATATCGCACTCGGTGCCGGCGAGGATGCGGATCCTGTACCGCCGCTGGAGCTCCCCGATCCGGCGGACCTGGTCCCGGAGCTCGTCCACCCCGAGGCCCCCGGCCACGGTCGAGGACCGGGAGTGGTCGGACACGAGGACGTACTCGTAGCCGCGCGCCGCGGCGGCCTCCACCAGCCGCTCCAGGGCGTGGTGGCCGTCCGACCAGTCGGTGTGCGCGTGGAGCTCGCCGCGGATGGCGCCCGCGTCCACCAGGTCGGGCAGCCGCCCCTGCCGGGCCGCCTCGACCTCGCCGCCGTTCTCCCTGAGCTCCGGGGGGACCCAGGCCAGGCCCACGGCCGCGTAGACCTCCTCCTCCGTGCGGCCCGCGAGGCGCCTTCCCGTCAGCTCGTCGAAGACCCCGTACTCGCTGATGCTGAGCCCGCGCCGCCAGGCCAGCTCCCGCAGGCGCACGTTGTGGTCCCGGGAGCCGGTGAAGTACTGGAGCGCCGCGCCGAAGGCCTCCGGCGCCACGACGCGCAGGTCGATCTGGATGCCCTCGCGGTGACGCACGGAGGCGCGCGTGTCCCCGCGGGCGAGCACCTCCAGGACGGAGGGCAGGGACACGAACGTCGCCGTGACGCGCGCGGGCTCGGTGGAGGTCACCAGGATGTCGATGTCCCTGACCGTCTCCCGGCGCCGCCGGAGGGAGCCCGCCACCTCGATCCTGTCCACCCCGCCGTGGGCGCGGAGGGTCTCCACCACCTGGGCCGCCACCGCCCGCGCCCGGGCCACGGGCATCCGCGCCCGGCCGGCCTTCCAGACCGCGATCCCCTTGAGGATGTTCTCGCGGGTCTTCTCCCCGATTCCCCTCACCGCGCGGATCTCCCCGCTGCGGCACAGCCCCTCGAGTCGCTCCACCGAGTCCACCCCCAGCCGCTCCCAGAGGAGCCTGGCCGTCCGCGGTCCGAGCCCGCGGACCTCGAGCAGGGAGAGGAACCGGGGAGGCAGCCCGGCCCTCAGCTCGTCGAGCTGGGCGATGCGCCCCGCGCCGAGGTACTCCTGGATGCGCCCGGCCAGGTCCTTGCCGATGCCCGGGAGCTTCAGGAGATCGCCACGGGCCGCGACGGCCGCCACGTCCTCGCCGAGCGTCTCCAGCGTCTGTGCGGCGCGCTGGTAGGCCCTCACCCGGAAGACGCTCTCGTCGCGGACCTCGAGGAGCGCCGCCATCTCGTGGAAGAGGCGGGCCAGCTCGAAGTTCTTCACGGGGCCCATGATACACTCGGCCCGGCGTGATTGCCGCGTGGGGCTGGGAGCTGATCGAGCCGTACCTGCGGCGCGGCCTGCGGAACCGGGGTGTGGAGCGTCCGGCGCGTGCGCAGCTCCTCGAGGAGTTCCTGCGGGTCTGGCCCGGGTTCACCGCCACCGTCGGCGTGCAGGAGCCGTGGGCGGGGACCATCCGCTTCAAGTGGCTCGCGCGGCTGACGGCCGACGAGATGGCGCCGTTCCTGGAGGACCCGGAGCGGTGGATCCGGGCGCGGTTCGGCGGCGGCAAGTTCAAGGTGAACTTCCACCACGGCCTCCACTTCGTGGCCACCAGGAACTTCAAGCCCCAGGGGGAGCCCCGCTGGAGGGACGCGCCGGAGGTGGCCGTCGACTGACGGGCGCCGCCCGGGAGGACGACATGGCGAGCGAGGAGACGCGGCGGCTGCTGAAGGTCTTCGGGGTGGCGGTGACCAACCTCGAGGACGCCATCGACCGCAAGGCGCCGGTGGACGAGATCATGAAGTGGGACCAGGAGGTCGCCGACCGCACCCGCGAGGTGATCGCGCTGGTCGAGCGGCTCAGGAGCCGGCGCATCGCGTGATGGCTCCCGCGCCGGTCGACGCGTCCGGGACCGCGCTCGCGCTGGAGCGGCCGCCCCGCCGCATCGTCTCCCTGGTCCCGTCGATCACGGAGACGCTCTGCGCGCTGGACCTGGCCGACGCGGTGGCGGGTGTGACCGCCTACTGCCGCGAGCCGCGCGAGCTCCTGGACGGCAAGCCCCGGGTGGGCGGGGAGAAGGACCCCGACCTGGACGCCATCGCCGCGCTCCGGCCGGACCTGGTGATCGCCAACGTCGAGGAGAACCTGCGGGAGCACGTGGAGGCGCTCCGCGCCCGGGGGATCCCGGTCTGGGTCACCTATCCCCGGACGGTCGCCGAGGGGATCCGGATGATCCGCGAGCTGGGAGAAATCACCGGCGCCGCGCGCCGCGCCGGCGAGATCGCGGGCCCGCTGGAGGAGGCATACGAGCGCGTGGCCGCGGCCGCCGCCGCACGCCGGCGCCTGCGCGTCTTCTACCCCATCTGGCGCGGGCCGTGGATGAGCATCGGGCGGGACACCTACATCCACGACATGCTCCGCCTGTGCGGCGGCGACAACGTGTTTGCCGACCGCCCGGAGCGCTATCCCGTCGTCACCCTGGACGAGATGGCGGCCCGGCGCCCGGAGGTCATCGTGTTGCCCGACGAACCCTACCGCTTCCGCCGCGCCCACCTCCGGGACTTCGAGCCGTACCGCGACGTGCCGGCCGTGCGCGACCGCCGCATCCACCTGGTGGACGGCAAGCCCTTCTGCTGGTATGGGCCGCGCATCGGCGAGGCCCTCCGCACCATCCCGGCGCTCTTCGGCGCCGCCTGAGATCCCGGCCGGGCCGGGCCGCTCAGGCCCCGGGCTCCTGGCCGCCGGGCGCGCCGGGCGCCGGGGCGTCGCCCGCAGACCGGCGCAGGTCGAGGATGGAGGGCAGCCCGGGCCACGCGGCGCTCACCTCCAGGCGCGTGATGTTGCCCATGAGGGTGACCATCTCCGCGATGCGGCGGGCGCCCGCGACGGCGGCGTCAATCCTGGCGCGGGCCGTGGGGTCGCCGCGGACCTGCTGGCTCAGCAGCTGCAGGCTGGCGACGACCACGGCCAGCGGGTTGTTGATCTCGTGGGCGGCCGCGTTGGCCAGCTGGGCGACGGAGCGCAGCGTCTCGGCCTCGCGCTCCGCCTCCTCGGCGCGCTTGCGATCGGTGACGTCCACCACGGCACCCTCGATGACCGCCTCGTCGCCCTCGCCCACCACCGCCATGCCCACCAGCACGGTGATGGGCGTGCCGTCCGTGCGGCGCCACCGCACCTCCGCCCCGCTCACCGCCTGGCCCGAGCGGAGCCGGTCCAGCAGGCGGGCGGCGTCTTCCGGGTCGGCGTGGAGCACGGCGAGGTCGCGCCCCACCACGGCCTGCCGCGAGCCGTAGCCCAGCAGGCGGGCGAAGGCCTCGTTGCACTCGATGAGCGGCCCTTCGCGGCGCGCGCGGAAGATCCCGGCCAGGTTGCGCTCGAACAGCCCCCGGTAGCGCGCCTCGGCCTCCTCTGCCTCGCGCCGGCGCCGCTCGGCCTGCTCGAGGAGGCGCGTCCGCTCCAGGGCCAGGGCCGCCTCGTCGGCGAGCGCCTGGAGCAGGGCGATGTCGGTGTCCGCGAACGTCCGTCCCGCGGCGTCGGTGGCGGTGAGGACGCCCACGAGCCGGTCCGCCACCTCCAGCGGCACGCCGACGAACGCCCGGTCACCCGTCGCCTCCAGCCGGCGGCGCAGCCGCTCCTCGAGATCGACGCCCCTCTCGGCCAGGACGTCCGGGGACCTGAGCGGAGCGCGCGCCGCCGTCACCAGGCCCGGCAGCCCCGACCGCGGCGGCAGCGTGTCGCCCGCCTCGACG
>JBBIOF010000264.1:3590-4533 GCA_037443505.1 Candidatus Rokuibacteriota bacterium | reverse complement strand
AGGACGCCGGCGCCCGGGCGCGGCTCAGGGAGCGGATCGCGGCGGCCTCGCTGGGGCTCACCGGCGCGGACCTGGCCGTGGCCGAGACGGGCAGCCTGGTGCTCCTCTCCGGGCCCGGGCGGCCGCGCTCGACCTCGCTGCTGCCGCCGTGCCACGTGGCGCTATTCGACGCGGGGGCGCTGGTGGAGTCGCTCCAGCAGGTGGGGGTGTTCCTCGAGGCGTGGCACGGCGCCGGGGCCCCGCCCTGGCGCGGGGGCATGATCAACCTCATCACCGGACCGAGCCGGACCGCCGACATCGAGCTCACGCTCACGCGCGGCGTGCACGGGCCCCGGGAGGTGCACGCCGTCTTCGTCGACGCGCCGTTCCGTGGCTGAGCGGTACTTCACCCCCGAGGAGGTCCGGAGCCTGATCCCCGCGCTGACCGAGATCGTGGAGCGGGCGATGGCGGCGCAGCGGGAGGCCGGGGAGGCGGAGGACCTGATGCGCGAGGAGCAGCGCCGGATCGCCATGCGCGGCGGCGGCGTGGTGGACCGGGAGTTCTGGCGCCGGCTGCGCGAGCGGCGGGACCGGGCGGGCGCCGCCGTGCAGGAGGCGCTGCGGGAGATCCTGGCCATGGGCGGCGTGCCCAAGGACCTCGAGCAGGGGCTGGTGGACTTCCCCCACCGGCGCGGCGGCGAGGTGGTGAACCTCTGCTGGAAGTACGGCGAGCGCGAGGTGCGGTTCTGGCACGGCCTGGACGAGGGCTACGCCGGACGCAAGCCGCTCTGAGGGCCCGCATGGCGCTCGAGGCCGTCCTCTTCGACCTGTTCGACACCCTGGTGCGGTTCGACCGCACGCGGCTGCCGGAGGTGGTGATCGGAGGCCGTGCGGTCCGGACCACCGCCGGCCGCCTGCGGGCCTACAGCCTCACCGCGGCGGAGGTGACCCGCGCGGTGGCCAA
>JBBIOF010000264.1:0-3580 GCA_037443505.1 Candidatus Rokuibacteriota bacterium | reverse complement strand
GGAGGCCGTGTACGGTGCGCTGCTCGAGAGCTGGCGGGAGGCCGAGCGCCGCCGGGCCGTGGACCACCGGGAGGTGGCCGCCGCCGAGCGCTTCGGCCACCTGTTCCGCTGCCTGGCGCTGGACCCCGCCGCCGGCCCGGCGGGCCTGATGGACGCGCTGATCGAGACGCACCGGCGGGGCATCGCGGCGGCCGCGGAGTTCCCGCCGCACCACGCGGCGCTGCTGGCCGACCTGAGCCGCCGCTACCGCCTGGGGGTCGTCTCGAACTTCGACTACTCGCCCACCGCGCGGGCCATCCTGGAGGGGGCGGGGGTCGCCGGCCTGCTGACCGCCGTCGTCGTCTCCGACGAGGTGGGGTGGCGGAAGCCCGCGCCCGTCATCTTCCGCACGGCCCTGGCCCGCCTGGGCGTGGGCGCCGGCGAGGCGCTGTTCGTGGGCGACCGGGCGGACATCGACGTGGTGGGCGCCCAGGGCGTGGGCATGCGGACGGCCTGGCTCAACCCGGCAGGGGAGCCGCTGCCCGCGGGCGTGGCCCGCCCGGACTTCGAGATCCGGGACCTGGGCGAGCTCAGGGCCATCCTGGGCCTCGACGGCCGGGGATCGCGCGGGGCCGCCCGAGCATCTCAAGAGACGGTGGAGGAGACATGACGACGCGCAAGGTGATCATCATCGGGTCCGGACCGGCCGGCTACACCGCGGCCATCTACGCCGCGCGGGCGAACCTGGCGCCCCTCATGTTCACGGGCGTCCAGGCCGGCGGGCAGCTCATGCTGACGACCCTGGTGGAGAACTATCCCGGCTTCGTGGACGGCCTCATGGGGCCGGAGCTGATGGACAGCTTCCGCAAGCAGGCCGAGCGGTTCGGCACGGAGATGATCGCCGAGGACGTCACCGCGGTGGACTTCTCGCGCCGGCCCTTCGTGGTCCGCGCGGGCGAGGCCGCGTGGGAGGGCCACACCGTGATCATCGCCACCGGCGCCTCCGCGAAGCTCCTGGGGCTCGAGGCCGAGGCAAAGCTCATGGGCCGGGGCGTGTCCACCTGCGCCACCTGCGACGGCTTCTTCTTCAAGGACCAGGACATCATGGTGGTCGGCGGCGGGGACTCGGCCATGGAGGAGGCGCTGTACCTGGCGCGGCTGGGCCGCTCCGTCACCGTGGTCCACCGGCGGGACGCGCTGCGCGCCTCCAAGATCATGCAGGAGCGCGCCTTCAAGAACCCGAAGATCGGCTTCGTCTGGAACAGCGTGGTGGAGGACATCCTCGACCCCGCCCAGGGGAAGGTGACGGCCGTGCGCCTGCGCAACCTCCTCACGGGCGAGCGCACGGAGCGGCGGGTGGACGGCCTGTTCGTCGCCATCGGGCACCAGCCCAACACCGCCGTCTTCCGGGGGCAGGTGGAGCTGCTGCCCAACGAGTACATCAAGGTCAAGCCCGGCACCACCCAGACCTCGGTGCCGGGGGTCTTCGCCGCGGGCGACGTGCAGGACTTCACCTACCGGCAGGCGGTGACGGCGGCGGGCTCGGGGTGCATGGCGGCGCTCGAGGCCGAGCGCTACCTGGAAGCCACCCAGCCGCACTGAGCACGGCGTTCTGCCTGGCCTCGCGGCCCTTCGGGCTCGAGCTCGGCCTGTTCGCCACCGTCCTCGGGCTCGTGATGCTCCCCAGGGTCACCCTCGTCCGCTGGCGGCGCGACCACCGCCGCGGGCGGGCGCCGGATGGCTCGCAGGCGCTGGTGGTGGTGATGGTGTCCGTGGCGAGCTTCATGGCCCGCGGCTTCGGCCTGCGCTGATGGCCGGCCGGGCCGTGCGGCGTCAGGTGCCGACGCGCAGGGTGGCGCCGAGGTCGCGGAGGAGGGCGATGGCGGAGAGGTACGAGAGCCTGCCGGTGCGCGGGTTCTCGGAGGGCACGTTCTCGATCTCGATGGTCAGCGTGCCAAACTCGCCCTCCGCCCGCACCCGGTGGCGGTTCACGGCCAGCCCGGGGACCGCGTAGATCCGGGACCGGGTGCGCTCCGGGCCGATGCCGGCCAGGGAGACCGCCGCCAGCACGTTGACGTTGGCGGGGAAGGCGCGGCAGGCCTCGGTGGCGGGGCCCTCGAAGACCAGCGTCTCCTCGCGGATCGCGTCCAGGTCGATCTTCCGCTCCACGATCCACGGGGCGCCGGCGAGCCCGCGCGGAGGCTTGCGCGTCTCCATGGTCACGCTGAGGATCTCGCCCACCCGCGCGCCCTTCAGCCCGTCGAGGCCGGCGATGGCGCCGGAGGGGACGTGGATGCGCGCCCCGGTGGACTCCGCCAGCGCCACCCACTCGGGGTGGTCCAGGAGGGCACCGCACGAGAGCACGACCAGGTCCCGCCCGGCCTCGAGCACCCGGGGCGCGATCTCCTCCAGGTGGGCGCGGGTCGAGGCCTCCACCACGAGGTCGGAGACGGCAGCCAGGTCGTCGATGGGCAGGAAGGGGACGGGTGCCGCCAGGCTCCCGAGGAAGCGCTGGGCCCGCTCGCGGTCCCGGGCCAGCGCCCCCGCCAGCCGCAGCCCGGGGAGGCCGCCGTCCAGCGCCCGGCACACGGCGCGGCCGATCACGCCGAGGCCCACCACGCCCACGGACCGCATCTGCTTCGTCATCGAGCGCCCGCGCGCATGATATCATGCGCCGCAGAGCGGGGAATGAGACGAGCCGTCGGCCTGCGCGAGTCGCTCGAGCGGCTCTACCGCGAGTTCGACTATCCCGCCCGGGTCGAACGCGACGCGATCCAGTTTCCCCTCCGCTACCCCGATCCCCGGGACCGCGAGGTCGTCGGCCTCCTCACGGCGTGCCTGGCCTACGGGCGCGTGGACCTCTTCGGGCGCGCGGTGGAGGCGGCGCTCGGGGCCATGGGGCCCGCGCCCGCGGCGTTCGTGGCCGACTTCGACCCGGGGCGGGACGGCGGCCGCTTCGCCGGCTTCCGCTACCGGTTCAACCGCCCGCGCGACCTGGTGGCGTTCTGCGTGGCGTGCCGCCAGGTGCTGGAGCGCCACGGCACCCTGGAGAAGTGCTTCCTGGCCGGCGACGACGGCGGGGAGACCATCGCCCCGGCGCTGGAGCGCTTCGCCCGCGCCTTCCTCGACGCCGACCTGGCGGGCGTGTTCCCCCGCGGGCGGCCCTCGCGCGGCTACCGCCACCTCTTTCCGCTGCCGTCGGCCGGCGGGCCCTGCAAGCGCCTGCTCCTGTTCCTCCGCTGGATGGTGCGCCGCGAGCCGCCCGACCTCGGCCTCTGGGCCGGCGTGTCGCCCGCCCGCCTGCTGGTGCCGGTGGACACGCACGTGGAGAACATGAGCCGGGCCATCGGGCTGACCCGGCGGCGCTCGCGGACCTGGCGCATGGCCGAGGAGATCACCGCCCGCCTGGCCCTCATCGACCCGGAGGACCCCGTGAAGTACGACTTCGCCCTCTGCCACAAGCGCATGTCCGGGGACTGCCGCGACCGCCGCGACCCGGGCGTCTGCGCGCCCTGCGGCCTCCGCGGCGTCTGCCGTCACTGGGGGCGCCGGCGTGGCTGACGTCCTGGTCGCCCTGGCCGCGCTGGCGGCCGGCGGCGGC
>JBBIOF010000263.1:0-4537 GCA_037443505.1 Candidatus Rokuibacteriota bacterium | reverse complement strand
GGAGGTCGCCGTGGTGCTGGCCGACCGGGAGCGCGCGGCGGCGCTCGAGCGGGCGGCGCGGGCGGGCGTCCCCGCCCGGTTCCTGGACCCCAAGGCGTACGCCGACCGGGCGGCCTACGACGCGGCGCTGACCGCGGCCCTCGAGGCGCACCGGGTGGGCCTCGTCTGCCTGGCCGGCTTCATGCGCATCCTGACGCCCGCGTTCGTGCGGGCGTGGGCGGGGCGTATCATGAACGTCCACCCGTCGCTGCTGCCGGCGTTCCCGGGGCTCGCCGCCCAGCGCCAGGCGCTGGAGTACGGGGTGAAGGTGGCGGGGGCGACGGTCCACTTCGTGGACGAGGGCGTGGACACCGGGCCGATCATCGTGCAGGCCAGCGTGCCGGTGCTGGAAGGCGACACCGAGGAGACCCTGGCGGCGCGCATCCTGGTGGAGGAGCATCGGCTGTATCCCGAGGCCATCCGCCTGTTCGCCCAGGGACGGCTCACCATCGAGGGCAGGAGGGTCAGGATCCGATGAAGGTGCGGCGGGCGCTGCTGAGCGTGCACGACAAGACGGGGATCGTGGAGCTGGCCCGGGCGCTGCACGGGCTCGGGGTGGAGCTGGTCTCCACGGGCGGCACGGCGCGCGCGCTGCGGGAGGCGGGCCTGCCCGTGCGCGAGGTGGCGGAGATCACGGGGTTCCCGGAGATGCTGGACGGGCGGGTGAAGACGCTCCACCCGAAGATCCACGGCGGGATCCTGGCGCGGCGCGACCTCCCGGACCACATGGCCGCGCTGGACCGGCACGACATCCCGCCCATCGACCTGGTGGTGGTGTCGCTCTACCCGTTCGAGGCGACGGTGGCGCGGCCCGGCGTCACGCGGGCCGAGGCGGTGGAGCAGATCGACATCGGGGGGCCCGCCATGATCCGCGCGGCCGCCAAGAACCACGCGGGAGTTGCCGTGGTGACCGACGTCTCGCAGTACGGCCCGGTGGTGGACGAGCTCCGGGTGACCGGCGGGATCTCCGATGGAACGCGCGCCCGGCTGGCCCGCGACGCGTTCCGGCGCACTGCCGCGTACGACGCCGCCATCGCCGCCTACCTGGCGTCCGTGGATGCCGCGGCCGCGGCGCTGCCGCCCCCGGCCCTGGGCCCGGCGGCGGAGCCCGCCCTGACGCTCCGCTACGGGGAGAATCCCCACCAGCGGGCGGCCTTCTACCGCCTGCCCGAGGCCCCCCGGGTGGGGCTTGGCGCCATGGAGCAGCTCCACGGCCCCGAGCTCGGCTACAACAACCTCCTGGACTTCTCGGCGGCGCTGGGGCTCCTGCTGGAGTTCGACGAGCCGGCCGCGGTGGTGGTCAAGCACACCAACCCCTGCGGGGTGGCGACCGGCGAGACGGCGGGCGCCGCCATGGCCCGGGCGAAGGCCTCGGACCCCGTGTCCATCTACGGCGGCATCGTGGGTGTGAACCGGACGCTGGACATGGCCGTGGTCAAGGAGCTGGCCGGGATCTTCGTGGAGATCCTGTTCGCTCCGGACTACGCGGCGGACGCGCTGGACGAGCTGCGGCGGACGAAGAAGAAGTGCCGGGTGATCCGGGTGCCCTGCGACCGGCGCTCCCTGCCCGGGGCACCGGTGGAGTACCGGAGCGTGCTGGGGGGCCTGCTCGTCCAGTCCGCCGACACGGCGGACCTGGATCCCGCCGCCCTCCGGACCGTCACCCGGCGTCCGCCCGCGCCGGCCGAGATGGAGGCGCTCAGGTTCGCGTGGCGGGTGGCCAAGCACGTCAAGTCCAACGCCATCGTGCTGGCCGGGCGGGAGCAGGTGGTCGGGGTGGGGGCCGGCCAGATGAACCGCGTGGACTCGGCGCGCCTGGCCGTGGAGCGCGCGCGCGCCGTGGGGCTGGCGACGGAAGGCAGCGTCTGCGCCTCCGACGC
Organism: Candidatus Rokuibacteriota bacterium; assembly: GCA_037443505.1. Classification (GTDB taxonomy): domain Bacteria; phylum Methylomirabilota; class Methylomirabilia; order Rokubacteriales; family CSP1-6; genus JBBIOF01. The sequence goes on along the minus strand of JBBIOF010000263.1, from coordinate 2,618 downwards.
GTTCTTCCCGTTCCGCGACGGCCTCGACGTGGTGGCCGCCGCCGGGGTGACCGCGGTGATCCAGCCGGGCGGCTCGCTCCGCGACGAGGAGGTCATCGCCGCCGCCGACGAGCGGGGGATGGCGATGGTCTTCACCGGGATCCGTCACTTCCGCCACTGATGCGGTCCGCCGTCGCGTCGCCGCCGAGGACGTCGTGAGCGGCCAGCGTCCGGAGCGCATCTACGGACTCAGGGAGCTGACGCGGATCCTGTCGCTCACGCCGCGGCGGGCCGCGCAGCTCCGCCGCCTGGGCCTGCTGCGCGGGGACGGCGGCTACACCTTCCGTGACCTCCTGGGGCTGCGGGCGGCGAGCGCCCTGCTGGACGCGGGCGCCGGGGTCCGCCAGATCCGGGAGGCCCTCGAGGCGGTGCGCCGTCAGGATCCCGACGTGGAGAGCCCGCTCACCGAGATCCGCTTCTTCGTGGAGGGAGGACGGCTGCTGGCCCAGTCGGACCGTGTGCGCTTCGACCCGCGCAGCGGCCAGACCATCCTGGCCCTGGACGCCGGCGACCTCAGCAAGGCCGCGGACGCCACGCTGGTGACCGGGATGGTCCGGCCCATCCAGCCGCCCGCCCAGCAGGCCGAGGCGTGGTTCGACCGGGCGAGCGAGTGGGACAGCGACCCGGCGACCTGGGAGGACGCCATCGACGCCTACCGGCGGGTCATCGCCATGGATCCCACCTACGCCGCCGCCTGGAACAACCTGGGGCTCCTGCTCCACCGCATGGGACGCTACGACGAGGCGCGCACGGCGTACACGGCCGCGCTCGAGGCCGATCCCAGGCTGGCCGAGGCGGCCTACAACCTGGGCTCGCTGGACGAGGACTGCGGCGACGTCGAGGAGGCCATCGGCCACTACCGGCGGGCCCTCGAGCTCCAGCCGGGATATGCCGACGCCCACTTCAACCTGGCGGCCGCGCTGGCGCGCATGGGACGGTCGGACGCGGCGGTCGCCCACTGGCAGCGGTACCTGGAGCTCGACTCGGGGAGCCCCTGGGCGCGCATCGCGCGGGCCCACCTGGAAGTGCTGGAGCCGCCCGGGGGGGAGGAGCGCGAGTGAGGATCCTGCTGGTCGGCGGCGGCGGCCGCGAGCACGCCCTGGCGTGGAAGCTCGCCGCCAGCCCGCTGGTGGACGTCCTGTTCGCGGCGCCTGGCAACCCGGGCATCGCGCGGCACGCCCGCTGCGTGCCCATCGCCGCCGACCGCATCGAGGAGCTGGCGGCGTTCGCCGAGCGCGAGCGCATCGACCTCACGGTCGTCGGGCCGGAGGCCCCGCTGGTGGCCGGGCTGGCCGACCGCCTCGCCGAGCGGGGGCTCGCGGTGCTGGGCCCGGGGCGCGGAGCGGCGGCCATCGAGGGCTCCAAGGCGTTCGCCAAGGCCTTCATGGCGCGCCACGGGGTGCCCACGGCGCGCTTCGAGGCGTTCGACGACCCGGCCGAGGCGCGGCGCTTCTGCCGGCGGCTGGGGGCACCCCTGGTGGTGAAGGCGGACGGGCTTGCCGCCGGCAAGGGCGCCATCGTCTGCCCCACCCTGGAGGAGGCGGACCAGGCGGTGGCTGCCCTGATGGAGCGCCGAGTGTTCGGCGAGGCCGGCGCCGTGGTGGTCGTGGAGGAGTTCCTGCGTGGCGAGGAGGTGTCCTTCTTCGGCCTGGCCAACGGCCGCCAGGTCGTGGCGCTGGGCGCGGCGCAGGACCACAAGACCGTGTTCGACGACGACCGGGGACCGAACACCGGCGGCATGGGCGCCTACTCCCCGGTGCCGCGCGTGGACGCCGCCATGGAGGCGCGCATCATGCGCGAGATCATCCAGCCCACCATCGCGGCGCTCGCCGCCGAGGGCCGGCCGTACCGCGGCGTGCTCTTCGCAGGCCTCATGCTCACGGCGTCCGGGCCGCGGGTGATCGAGTTCAACTGCCGGTTCGGCGACCCCGAGTGCCAGGCGCTCGTCCCGCGCCTGCGCGGCGACCTGGTCCCGCTGCTGGCCGCGGCGGCCCGCGGCGAGGCGCTGCCCCCCGCGGTGGAGTGGAGCGGCGACGCCGCCGTGTGCGTGACCCTGGCGTCCGGCGGGTACCCGGGGAGCTATCGCACCGGCCTGCCCATCGAGGGCGTGGAGGCGGCGGAGTCCGTGCCCGGCGTCCGGGTCTTCCACGCTGGCACGGCGGAGCGCGAGGGCCGCCTCGTGACGGCCGGGGGCCGGGTGCTGGGCGTGACGGCCACGGCGCCGAGCCTCAGGGAGGCGGTGGCGCGGGCGTACGAGGCGGTGGGGCGGATCCGGTTCGAGGGCATGCACCATCGCAAGGACATCGGCCTGAAGGGGCTGCGCTAGGAGGAGCCGTGGACAGACCGGTGCGGGTGGGAATCGTGCTCGGAAGCGACTCCGACCTCGAGGTGATGCTGGAGGCGGTGAAGGTCCTGGACGCCCTCGAGGTCGGCTCGGAGGTGGTGGTCGCCTCGGCGCACCGGACGCCGGAGCGCACCCACGAGTATGCCGCTGCGGCCCAGGCGCGCGGGCTCAAGGTGCTGATCGCCGCGGCGGGCGGCGCGGCCGCGCTGCCTGGCGTGCTGGCCGCTGCCACGCC
>JBBIOF010000262.1:0-4550 GCA_037443505.1 Candidatus Rokuibacteriota bacterium | reverse complement strand
GTCCCCTGCGGACGCGCAGCCGCCGGAGGCGCCCGGCGGCCTCCACGAGGCCGCCGGGCAGCAGGAGGACGATGGCCACGAAGAGGCCGCCGAAGATCAGCAGGTGGAACTCCACCCACCGCACCGCCAGGTACTCCTTGAGGAAGACGTAGAGCACGGCGCCCAGGACGGGCCCGTGCAGCGTGCCCACGCCCCCGATGAAGGTCACCAGCAGCGCGTCGAACGTCCAGGTGGGGCTGAAGGGGTGCGACGGATAGTAGCTGATGTGGTAGAAGGCGAAGAGCCCGCCGGCCAGCCCCGCCAGCCCGGTGGAGAGGGCCAGCGCGGTCAGCTTGAGCCGGAGCGCGCCGACGCCGGAGGCCTCCGCCGCCTCCTCGTCCTCGCGGATCGCCTGCATGCCGAGCCCGAGCCTGGAACCGGCCAGCGCCGCCACCGCGCCCACCGAGAGCGCGGCCAGCGCCAGCGCCAGGTAGTAGCGGTGGGTCAGCCGGTAGGCCGCGATGGCGGCGGTGGGCAGCGTCGAGATCTCGGACAGCACGTTGCCCACCGTGATGCGCAGGATCTCGCCCAGCGCCAGCGTGCCGATGGCGAAGTAGGCGCCGCGCAGGCGGAAGGCGGCCACCCCGATGGCCAGCGCGAAGAGGGTGGCCACCAGGGACCCGGCCGCCATGGCGGCCAGGATGGGCGTGCCGTCGATCCAGAGCGTCCGCGCCACCAGCGCCCCCAGCCCGAAGAAGGCCGCGTGCCCCAGGTTCACCTGGCCGGCGTACCCCGCCACGATGTTCCAGCTCTCGGCCAGCGCGATGGAGAGGAGGACCAGGAAGACCACGTTGAGCACGTCGTCGCGGGCGACGGCCAGGGGCAGCAGCGCCAGGGCGCCCAGGGCGAGCAGGATGCCCGCCGCCCACCTGCGCTCGCCGCGCCGGGCCGCGCGGGTCATCGGCCGAAGAGCCCCCGCGGGCGCACGACCAGCACGACAACGAAGATGACGAGGCCCACGACCTCGCGGTAGGGGCCCCCGAAGGCGGCGGCGCTCAGGGCCTCCGCCACCCCGAGCACGAGGCCACCCACGAAGGTACCGATCATGGAGCCGAGCCCCGCCAGCACCACCACGATCAGGGCCTTCAGCGTCCACTCGAGCCCGATGGAGGGGCTGATGGAGTAGCCGACGCTCACCAGCGTGCCGGCGGCCCCGGCCAGCCCCGTGCCCATGGCGAACGCCAGGAGGTAGGCGCGCCGCACATCGATGCCCGCCAGCAGCGCCGCCTGCCAGTCCTCGGCGGTGGCGCGGATGGCCTTGCCCCATCGCCACCGGGCCAGCAGGAGCTGGAGCACGCCGATGAGCGCGAAGGCCAGCGCGAGGCTGGCCAGGCGCACCAGGGGGATGGCGAGCCCGCCCACCGTGATGACGGCACCGCCGTACGGGACGGCGATGGAGCGGTCGTCGGCCGTCCAGAGCCGGACGGCCATGGCGTGGAGCGCCAGCGCCAGGCCGAAGCCGATCAGGAGCGAGTTCTTGACCCGCGTCTCCTCGTCGGCCCGGACCACGAAGCCGAACAGCGCCCAGTAGAGGACGAGCCCCGCCAGGAGCGCGACCGGCACGGTGATCGCCAGCGAGGCGAAGGGGTCGATGCCGAGCAGGGCGAAGAGCCAGAAGGCGGCGTAGCCGCCCAGCATGATCAGCTCGCCGTGGGCGACGTCGAGGACCTTGAGGACGCCGAACACCAGGGAGAGCCCCGCCGCCGCCAGCCCGTAGAGCCCGCCGATCAGGAGCCCGAGGACGACCTGCTGGGCGAGGACGCTCACGGGACGGCCGTCGCGGCGGAGCGCGTCACCGGCGCACCGCGAGCGGGCCCAGGTAGGCCAGGCGGACGTGCGGGTCCTGGAGGAGGGCGGCGCCCCCGCCCTCGGCCACGATGCGGCCCGACTCGAGGACGTACGCGCGGTGGGCCAGGGCGAGGGCGGCCGGCACGTTCTGCTCCACCAGGAACACCGCGGTGCCGGCGCGGTTGATCTCGGCGAGCGCGTCCAGGATGGCGCGCACCAGGCGGGGGGCGATCCCGAGGGAGGGCTCGTCGAGCATCAGGAGCCGGGGGCTCGCCATGAGCGCGCGGCCCACGGCCACCATCTGCTGCTGGCCGCCGGAGAGCGCCCGCACCACCTCCCGGCGGCGCTCGCGCAGCACGGGGAACAGGGCGTAGACCCGTTCCAGGTTGGCCCGGCGCTCGCGGCGGGCCGGGGCGGCGAAGGCCCCGAGCTCCAGGTTCTCCTCCACCGTCATGCCGCCGAACAGGCGCCGGCCCTCCGGGACCAGCGCGAGCCCCCGCTCGACGATCAGGTGGGCGGCCACGCGGGCCAGGTCCTCCCCCTCCCAGCGGATGGTGCCGGCCCGCGGGCGGAGGAGCCCAGCCACCGTCTTGAGGAGGGTGCTCTTGCCGGCCCCGTTGGGCCCGAGCAGCGCGACGATCTCGCCGGGCCCCACGGAGAGCGACACCCCGGCCAGGGCCCGGGCGTCGCCGTAGCCGGCCTCCAGGTCGCGGATCTCAAGCACGGGACACGCGCCGCATGGCGCGGCACAGTATTGCCGAGGGCGGCGATTTCGGCAATCGCCGGGTCGCCCGGCGGCGGCCGTGCTATGCTCCGCCGGTGCGAGGCCTGACGGGAGGAGGACGCGCGTGAAGGCAGCGGCGGTCGTGGCGGAGATCCTCAAGCGCGAGGGCGTGCAGTTCCTCATCGGGTACCCGGTCAACCCCGTGATCGAGGCGGCTGCCGAGGCCGACATCCGCACGATCATCGTGCGGCAGGAGCGGACGGGGCTGCACATGGCGGACGCGGTGAGCCGGGTGACCTCCGGCGAGCGCATCGGCGTGTTCGCCATGCAGCACGGCCCGGGGACGGAGAACTCCTTCGGGGGCGTCGCCCAGGCCTACGGCGACTCCGTGCCCATCGTGGTGCTGCCCGCCGGCTACCCGCGGCGGCTGCTCAACCTCCCGCCGAACTTCAGCTCCTTCCTCAACTACCAGCACGTCACCAAGTGGGCCGAGCAGGTCATCCTGCCCGAGACCGTGCCCGACGCCATGCGCCGCGCCTTCACCCAGGTGCGGAACGGCCGGCCGCGCCCCGTGCTGGTGGAGCTGCCGAGCGACCTCCTCCAAGAGGAGGTGCCGGACGGCTGGACCTACACGCCGGCCCCCCGCCTGCGCGTGGCGCCCGATCCCCGCGGGGCGGCCGAGGTGGCGGCGGCCCTGGTGGCGGCCGAGCGGCCCGTGATCTACGCGGGGCAGGGGGTCCACTACGCGCGCGCGTGGCGGCAGCTCCGGGAGCTGGCCGAGCTGCTGGAGGCCCCGGTGACCACCAGCCTCCAGGGCAAGAGCGCGTTCCCCGAGAACCATCCCCTGTCGCTGGGCTCCGGCGGGCGCTCCATCTCCCTGCAGCTCCACCGCTTCCTCACCGACGCCGACCTCATCTTCGGCATCGGCTGCAGCTTCTCCACGACGAACTACGGCGTGGCGATGCCGCGGGGCAAGCAGATCGTCCACGCCACGCTGGACCCGGCCGACATCAACAAGGACGTGCCTGTCCACCTCGCCCTGGTGGGCGACGCCGGCCTGGTCCTGGACGCCCTCCTGGCCGAGGTGCGCGACCGCCTGGGCGGGCGGCCGCGCGGGCGGGGGCCCGCGGTGGCCGCGGAGATCCGGCGCCTCAAGGGCGAGTGGCTCGCCCGGTGGATGCCCCGCCTCACGTCGGACGCCACGCCGCTGTCGCCCTACCGCGTGATCTGGGACCTCCTGCACACGGTGGACGTCGCGGAGACGATCATCACGCACGACGCGGGCAGCCCGCGCGACCAGATCTCGCCCTTCTGGGAGCCGGTGGTGCCGCTGAGCTACATCGGCTGGGGCAAGACCACCCAGCTCGGCTACGGCCTCGGGCTCGTCCTGGGCGCCAAGCTGGCCGCGCCCGAGAAGCTCTGCATCAACGTCTGGGGCGACGCCGCCATCGGCTTCACGGGGATGGACTTCGAGACGGCCGTGCGCGAGCGCATCCCCATCCTGTCGGTGCTGCTCAACAACTTCTCCATGGCCATCGAGCTGAAGGTGATGAAGGTGGCCACGGAGAAGTACCGGTCCACGGACATCAGCGGCAACTACGCCGACCTCGCCCGCGCCCTGGGCGGCTGGGGCGAGCGCGTGACCGAGCCGGGCGCCATCGTGCCCGCCATCAAGCGGGCGATCGAGAAGACCCGGGAGGGCACGCCGGCCCTGCTGGAGTTCATCACCGAGCAGGCCACGGACTTCTCCACCTATCCATGACGAGGTGAGCACGATGAGACGAGGCTTCGCACTGGCCGCCGGCGTCGCTCCCGAGGTCATCCGCGCGTCCGCGCGGGAGGCCGAGGCGCTGGGCTACGCCTCCTTCTGGGTGAACCATCCCGGCCCGACGGACGGGCTGGCGGCCCTGGCCGTGGCCGCGCGGGAGACCCGGCGCATCGAGCTGGGGGTGGGCGTGGTCCCGCTCCACACGCGGGGGCCGGAGAGCATCGCCGAGGG
>JBBIOF010000261.1:0-4560 GCA_037443505.1 Candidatus Rokuibacteriota bacterium | reverse complement strand
GGCGCACCACGGCCCCGGGCGCCACCGGCTCGTGGTGCCAGGGGTCCCGCACGTCCACCTTGAGCGCGAGGCCGCCGGCCACCTCGACGTCGTAGCGCAGGGTGTTGCCCAGGTAGGAGGCCAGGACCACCCGGGCCTCGACGACGTTCTCGCCGCCCGCCGGCACCCCCAGGCCCACGTTCTCGGGCCGCACGGCCAGCACGCACCGGCTCCCGGGCGCCACGTCGCCGGAGGCCAGCGCCTGGAGGGCCCCGAGCGGCGTCTCCACCACGGCCCGTCCGTCCGCCACCGCCCGGCACACCCCCGGGATGAAGTTGTTGACGCCCACGAAGTCCGCCACGAAGCGGGTCCGGGGCCGCTCGTACAGCTCCCGGGGTGTGGCCACCTGCAGGATCCGCCCGTCGCGCATGACCGCGATCCGGTCGGAGAGGGAGAGCGCCTCCTCCTGGTCGTGGGTCACGTAGACCGTGGTGATCCCCAGCTCCTTCTGCAGGCGGCGGATCTCCGCGCGGACCTGCACGCGGATCTTGGCGTCCAGGTTCGACAGGGGCTCGTCCAGCAGGAGGATGTCCGGGTTCAGCACCAGGGCGCGGGCCAGGGCCACCCGCTGCTGCTGGCCGCCCGACAGCTGGCCGGGGTAGCGGTCCTCCAGCCCCGCCAGGTTCACCTTCCTCAGGCCCTCGGCCAGCCGGGCGGCGACCTCGGCGGCGGGAAGCTTCCGGAGCTTGAGCCCGTACACGATGTTGGCCCGCACCGTCATGTGCGGCCACAGCGCGTAGTTCTGGAACACCATCCCGATGTTCCGCTCGTAGGGCGGCAGGCCGTCCACCCGGCGCTCGCCGAACCGGATCTCGCCCCCGTCGGGGGCGTAGAAGCCGGCCAGCAGGCGCAGGAGCGTGGTCTTGCCGCAGCCCGACGGGCCCAGCAGCGTGAACAGCTCCCCGTCGCCGATGTCCAGCGTGGCGCCGTCCACGGCGGTGACGGCGCCGAAGCGCTTGACGACCGCGCGGAGACCGATCTTCACCGCGCTACGGCTTCTTCCAGACCGCCTCGATGTCCTTCCGGTAGCGCTCGTTGACCGCCTGGTAGCGCTTCTGCGCGACGTCGTCGTCGTACACGTTGGACACCGGGGCGTCGAAGTAGGAGCGGACGCCGCCCGTGAACTCCACGGCCATCTCCACCTTGGAGCCGGGCGGGCCCTGCATCCGGTACCTCGGGGTGATGGGGAAGAGCCCCGTCTCCATGAACACGCGCTGGCCCGCCTCGGTGAGCAGGAACTCCACGAAGGCGCGCGCGGCCTTCGGGTGCCGGGCGCCGGTGAGGATCCCCATGGGCTCGGGCGTCACGAAGGCGTTCCGGGGCGCCACGAACTTGATGTCGAAGCCCGCCAGCTTCTCCTCGAACGCCATGTAGGAGGGCACGGCGAAGCCCACCGCGAACTCGCCCTTGGCCACCACGGACGGCACGTCACGGCTGCGGGCCGTGAAGATCCCGGAGTTGTCGGCCAGCTTCCTGAGCCACTCCCAGCCGGCCTGCTCGCCCCGGGACTGGAGGATCACCTCGTAGGTCGCGTGGGACGAGGACGACCGGGTGGGCGCGCACTGGGCCACGTTGCCCTTGAGCTTCGGGTTCAGCACGTCCTCCCAGTCCTTGATGTCCGCCACGCCCAGCCGCCGGAGCAGCCGGGGGTGGTAGACCAGCCCGTAGGGCTCGAGGGCCGTGCCCACCCAGAACCCCCGGGGATCCTTGAGCGGGATGGGCTTGGGCGTCCCGATGGAGGCGGGGACCGCGTCCCAGACGGCCCTCGGCAGGTCCAGCTTCACCAGGAGCTTCTGCTCCGCCAGCTTGTCGAACAGGGCCGACTCGCCGCCCCAGAAGATGTCGGCCTCGGGCTTGCCCTTCCACTCGACGATGCGCCCGTAGGAGACCGGCGTGCCGGCGTGCAGCGCGCTGGTCTTGACCGTGACGTTCCACTTCTCCCGGGCGTACTGGGCGAACGCCTTCAGCGCCGCATCCACCACGAACTTCGACACCGGCGTCTGCAGGACCAGCTCGTCCTCGATGGGGGCCTGGGCGGAGGCCGGGCCGGCCCCCCCGAGGAGGGTGGCCGCCGCCAGCAGCAGGACCGCGAGTCGTCGCATGGCTCGTCTCCTCATGGTTGAATCCATCCCCGGGCGCGCTCCACGGCCCGGCGCCACCCCGCGCAGCACCGTTCCCGCGTGGCCGCGTCCATCCGCGGGTGGAACGTCCGCTCGATCCGGCACCGCTCGGCCAGCGCCGCCAGGGAGGGCCAGAGGCCGGTCCCCAGCCCGGCGAGGTAGGCCGCGCCCAGCGCCGTGGTGTCGATCACGGCCGGCCGCTCCACCGGCAGGTCCGTGATGTCCGCCTGGAACTGGCAGAGGAAGTCGTTGCCGGCGCCCAGCCCGTCCACCCGCAGCGGGCGCAGCGCCAGGCCGGCCTCCGCCGCCATCACCTCCAGGACGTCGCGGCTCTGGTAGGCGATGGCCTCCAGGGCCGCCCGCGCCAGGTGGGCGGCCGTGCTGCCGCGGGTCAGGCCGACGATGGTGCCGCGGGCGTACATGTCCCACCAGGGGGCGCCCAGCCCCACGAAGGCCGGCACGAAGTATACCCCGCCCGTGTCGGGAACCGAGCGGGCCAGGGCCTCGCTCTCCGCCGCGCTCCGGATGACCCCCAGGCCGTCGCGCAGCCACTGGAGCGCCGCGCCCGCGATGAACACGCTGCCCTCCAGCGCGTAGGTGGTCTCCTGGCCGATCCGCCACGCCACGGTGGTGACCAGCCCCTGGCGCGAGCGCACGGGCGTGCCCCCGGTGTTGAGCAGGGCGAAGCACCCCGTGCCGTACGTGTTCTTGATGGCTCCCGGCTCGTGGCAGGCCTGGCCGAAGAGGGCCGCCTGCTGGTCGCCCGCGACCCCGGCGATGGGCACGCCGCCGGGGAGCCAGCCAAGGTCCACCGTCTCGGCCAGGACACCCGCCGACGGCCGCACCTCGGGCAGCATGGCGCGGGGCACGCCCAGCACGGACAGCAGCTCCGGGTCCCAGTCCACCGTGTCGAGGGCGAGGCAGAGGGTCCGCGACGCGTTGGTGGCGTCCGTGGCGTGCACCCGCCCGCCCGTGAGCTTCCACACGAGCCAGCTGTCCACCGTGCCGAAGGCCAGCTCGCCACGCTCCGCCCGGCGGCGGGCGCCGGGCACCGCGTCCAGCAGCCAGCGGATCTTGGTCCCGGAGAAGTAGGCGTCCAGCAGGAGCCCGGTCCGCTCCCGCACCAGGCCCTCGAGGCCGTCGGCCCGGAGGCGGTCGCAGAGCGGCGCGGTGCGCCGGTCCTGCCACACCACGGCACGGTGGATGGGCGCGCCCGTCCGGCGGTCCCAGATGATGGTCGTCTCCCGCTGGTTGGTGATCCCGAGCGCGGCCACCTCGGTGCCGGCGATGCCGGCGCCGGCCAGCGCCTGGCGGGCGGCCTCGGCGGTCGCCGTCCAGATCTCCTCCGGGTCGTGCTCGACCCACCCGGGCTCGGGGTAGTGCTGGGGCAGCTCCGCGTAGCCCCGCCCGCGCACGCCGCCGTCGGGATCGACCACCAGGGCGGTGGAGCCGGAGGTGCCCTGGTCCAGGGCCAGGACGTGGCGCCTCATCGCCCCGCCAGGGACAGGGCCAGATCGGGCCGGTCGCTGATGACGATCTCGGCGCCGAGTCCGATGACGCGCCGGAGGTCGGCCTCCTCGTTGGGGGTCCACGCGGCCAGGGTGACGCCGGCAGCCCGGGCGGCTTCCACCACCGAGGCGTCGATCAGGTCGAACTCCGCCCCCAGGTGGGTCGTGCCGATGGCGCGGGCCCACGCCACGGTCTCCGCCGGGGCCGCGCCCCGCCGCTCCACCGTGCGCCGCTCGACCAGGAACGCCGTGCGCACCTCCGGGGCCAGCGCCCGCACGCGGCGGAGGGTCTCGGGCCGGAAGGCCATGACCACCGTCCGGGAGGCGAGCCCGGCTTCGCGCAGGAGGTCCAGCACCTTCTCCTCGATCCCCGGGTACGGCCGTCCCGCCGGGCCCGCCTTGATCTCCAGCAGGAGCCCGGCCCGGGCCGGGCGCAGCAGGTCCAGCACCTGGCGCAGCGTGGGCACCGGCTCGCCGGTGGGGCGGCCGTCGCCGCCGCGCAGACGCACGGCGGCCAGGTCGGCCAGGCGGTGGTCGCGGACGGGACCCCGGCCCGTGGTGGTCCGGTCCCGCGTGGCGTCGTGCAGCACGACCACCTCGTCGTCGGCGGTGAGGTGCACGTCGGCCTCTAGCAGGTCCACGCCGAGCGCCAGCGCGCCGCGGAACGCCAGCAGGCTGTTCTCGGGCCAGAGGCGGGCGCCGCCCCGGTGCGCCGCCACGCGCGTGCGCGGCGTCACCGGTCCTGGCCGAGCGCGATCGAGCGCACGAAGGCCCGCTGCAGGACGACGAGGACGACGAGCGGCGGCACCATCGCGGCCACGACCCCCGCCATGATCACGTTCCACTCGGCCTGGGCGTCGGTCGCGACCAGCATCTTGATGCCGATCTGGACG
>JBBIOF010000260.1:0-4586 GCA_037443505.1 Candidatus Rokuibacteriota bacterium | reverse complement strand
CCGCGGCTCGCGCGCCTCCAGCACCTCACCGTCGGGCGCCAGCACCAGGTGGTCCTCGATGACCTCGCCGAGCGCCCAGAGCGAGCAGCGCACGCCGCCGGCCTCGTCCCGGACGCGGCGCGGGGCGTGGCGGCCTACGCCCTGCCAGTCCGGGCGGTAGTAGGTCCGCCCCCGCCAGACCACCTTCTCCACGCGGCCCCGGAGGTGGACGCAGGCGTCCCCCGCGAAGAGCCGTTCGTGGGGGGCGGGCTCCCAGACGAGCGTGCCCGCCGCCAGCGCGGCCAGGGGGTCGGGGACGTCGGCCGGAGCGTAGCGGAAGGACTCCAGCAGGGAGAGGAACAGGTGCTCGCCGGGATACGGGCCGCGATACGTCAGGGCGGGGACGCCTCGGTCTGCGGCCAGGGCGGCCAGCAGGTTCAGGACGGCCGTGCCGCCGCCCGGAGGCACCCGGCCGGGCTCGGCGAGGACCGGGATGCGCTCGAGGCGCAGGTAGTCGAGCGCCTCGAACACGGTGAGCGCGGTCGCGGGCCCGCCGGGGCGCCCGGCGTGCAGCAGCCGGTCGGAGGAGGCGCCCCACGGGGCATCGGCCGTCACGCCCGGCTGGATCTCGAGCCACGAGCGGTCGGGGATGCGCACCCACGCACGGTCCAGTGCCTCCGGACGCCACCGGATGGCCGCGAGGAGGTTGCCGCGGCGGTCGAACTCCAGGGCCCGGCGCCGGCCGCCGTCCGGCCCCGCGACGTAGCAGATCGTGCTCCCGTGCGGCGCCACGGCCACCGTGGCTTCCGCCGTCGCGGGCCGCGCCAGGGCTCGGCGCACCGCGTCGGCGGCCTCGCCGGCGGCGTCCACCGGCTCGCGGTCGAGCCACGCGAGGAGCTGGGAGTGGTCCCGGACAGGCACGAAGCGGAATGTTACAATGCTGCAGTGCCGCCCCATGCCAACGAGCTGATCTGGCGCTCGGCGCTCGAGATCACGGGCCTCATCCGGTCCAAGCAGGTCTCTCCGGTCGAACTCACCGAAGCCGTGCTCGCGCGGGTCGAGGCGCTCAATCCGCGCCTGAACGCCTTCTGCCTGGTGGCCCACGACGTGGCGCGCCGCGCGGCCCGCGAGGCGGAGATCACGGTGATGAAGGGTGAGCCTGCGGGCCCGCTGCTGGGCGTGCCGGTGTCGATCAAGGACGTGATCTTCACCCGGGGCATCCGGACCACGGGCGGCTCCCGCCTGTTCGCCGAGGCGGTGCCGGAGGAGGACGCCGTCGCGGTGGCCCGGCTGCGAGCGGCCGGCGCCGTCCTCCTGGGCAAGACCAACACCTCGGAGTTCGGCCACAAGGCGACCACCGAGAACCCGCTGTTCGGGGTGACGCGCAATCCCTGGAACCCGGACCTCACGCCCGGAGGGTCCACCGGCGGGGGCGCCGCCGCGGTGGCGGCCGGCCTCGGGCCGGTGGCGCTCGGCACCGACGGCGGAGGCTCGCTGCGCATCCCGGCGGCCTTCTGCGACGTCTTCGGGTTCAAGCCGTCCTTCGGGCGCGTGCCGCAGTACCCCGTGTTCCCCGGCTGGGACGCGGTGGGATGCACCGGCCCGATCACCCGCACCGTGCGCGACGCGGCGCTCGTGCTGGACGTGATCGCCGGCGGCGACGACCGGGACCGGCACTCGCTGCCGGCGGAGCCCGGCTCCTACCTGGCCGCGTGCGACCAGGACGTCCGGGGCCTCCACGTGGCGTGGACGCCGGACCTGGGCTACGCCGCGGTGGACCCCCGCGTGCGGTCGGCGTGCGAGGCGGCCGCCGCCGTCTTCGAGGAGCTGGGCTGCCACGTGGAGGTCGTCAACCCGGGCTGGGAGAACCCGGAAGTCGACTTCGGCACCATGATCGCGGCGCACTTCTGGGCGGCCTGGTCCGACGAGCTGCCGGCGGCCGAGGGACAGATGGACCCGACGCTGGTGAAGTTCATCCGGCGCGGCGAGGCGGTCTCGGCCCGCGAGTACCTGAGGGCGCGCGAGCGGGTGGAGGGGTACTGGCGCGAGGTGCAGGGGTTCCTCGCCCGGTTCGACCTCCTGCTCACGCCCACCGTGGCGGTGCCGCCCTTCCCGGCCGGCCAGTCGCCGCCCCGCGAGGTTGCCGGCCAGCGCGTGTCGGTGCTCGGCTGGATGCCGTTCACCTACCCCTTCAACCTCACCGGGCAGCCGGCGGCCAGCGTCCCGGCCGGGCGCACGGAGGACGGCGCTCCCGTGGGGCTGCAGATCGTGGGCCGCCGGCACGCCGACCGCGTGGTGCTCGCCGCCGCCGCGGCGTACGAGGCGGCCCGGCCCTGGGCGTGGCGCCGCCCCTCGCCGTGACGGCCGCACCCCGGCGCTCCGGCTCGTTCAACAACGGCGCTCGCTGGGCACTGATCTCGGCCGTCCCGGCCGCGGCCCTCGTGCTGGTCATCTGGCTGGTGATCATCGACGCCCCGGCGCTCCGGTTCCTGGTCAGGCTCTACCGCGACAAGCAGTTCCTCAAGGACACCGTGGCGGCGTGGGGCTGGGCGGCGCCGGTGGTGTTCATCGCCATCCAGGCGCTCCAGGTGATCATCTCCCCGGTGCCCGGGGAGATCACCGGCCCGGTGGGTGGCGCGCTCTTCGGGACGCTGTGGGGGGTGGTCTACTCCACGATCGGGCTCACCACCGGCACGCTCGTCTGCTTCTGGATCGGGCGGATGTGGGGTGAGCCGCTGGTGCGGCCCTGGCTCAGCGAGCACCACTGGAACCGCCTCAACTTCATCCTGGAGGCCGAGGGTGCCATCCTCTGCTTCATCCTCTACCTGGTGCCCGGCTTTCCCAAGGACATCATCTCCTACCTCTTCGGGATCAGCCCCATGCCGTTCTGGCTGTTCGCCACGGTCTCCACGCTGGGGCGCCTGCCGGGCACCTGGATCTCCTCCTACTTCGGGGCCCACGTGGCCGAGCAGCAGTACATCTACGCCATCGTGTTCATGGCCGTCATCATCGCCCTCTGCCTGCCGCTTTACTACTACCGGAACCGGATCATCGCTCGGTTCACCCGCCGGGGCCGGCCTCGGCCGAAAGGGCTTGACGGCCGCCGGCGTCGGTTTGTAGAGTAGCGGGCACCTATGGGCAGCACCGGCCGCGGGTTCGGCTTCTCCTTCTGGTTTTACGCCGGGGTCTGCCCAGGCGCCCTGACATGAGCTAGTCCAGGGAGCCGCGGGCGGACCGGAAGCCCGCGGCGCCGATCCCTTCCAGGCCGCGGGCCGCACGACCCGCGGCCTTTTGTTTTGACCGCCGCCAGCGAGGATGGAGGACGAGATGATCATCGTGATGAAGTCCGGCTCCACCGGCGCCGAGATCGACGAGGTCTGCCGGCGCATCCAGGCCATGGGCTACCGGCCCCACACGATCCGCGGCGAGCTCAGGACCGTCATCGGCGCGGTGGGCGACGACCGCGGCAAGGACCGGCTCCGGGCGCTCGAGTCGCTGGAGTGCGTGGAGTCGGTCACCCCGATCCTCCAGCCCTTCAAGCTGGCCAGCCGCGAGGTCAAGAGCGAGCCGACCCTGATCCGGGTGGACGGCGTGGTGATCGGCGGCCCCCGCGTGGTGGTCATGGCGGGGCCCTGCTCGGTGGAGTCGCGCGAGCAGGTGCTGGAGGTGGCCGCGCGCGTGAAGGCGGCCGGCGCCACCGTCCTCCGCGGCGGCGCCTTCAAGCCGCGCACCTCGCCCTACGCCTTCCAGGGCCTGGAGGAGGAAGGGCTCAAGTACCTGGCGGAGGCCCGGCGCGAGACGGGGCTGCCCGTCGTGACGGAGGTCATGGAGCCCGACAAGGTCGGGCTGGTGGCCGAGTACGCGGACATCCTCCAGATCGGCGCCCGCAACGTGCAGAACTTCTCCCTCCTCCGGCGCGTGGCCGAGACGCACAAGCCCGTGCTGCTCAAGCGCGGCATGGCCACGTCCATCCAGGAGTGGCTGCTGTCGGCGGAGTACGTCCTGTCCGGGGGCAACCCCAACGTGATCCTGTGCGAGCGGGGGATCCGCACCTTCGAGACGTCCACCCGCTTCACCCTCGACCTCAACGCGGTGCCCGTGATCAAGAAGCTGACCCACCTGCCGGTGGTGGTGGATCCCTCGCACGGCACCGGCCACTGGGAGTACGTCGAGGCGATGGCCCGGGCGGGCGTCGCGGCCGGGGCCGACGGGCTCATCATCGAGGTCCATCCGCGGCCTGCCGAGGCCCTGTCCGACGGCCCCCAGTCGCTCAAGCCGGAGCGATTCGCCGAGATCATGGGGCGCGTCCGGCGGGTGGCCCAGGCCCTCGATCGTGACCTCTGAGGGGCCCCGGGCGCTATACTTCTGCCCGTATGCGCATTGAGTGGGGCCGGCTGGTCCGGGGCCGGCCGGTGCGGGGCGTCGCCGTCTCGCTCGTGCTGCACCTGACGCTGGTCGCCCTGGTGATGTGGGTCGGCGCCCCGGTCGCCAGGTTCGCGGTCAAGCGCGGCGAGCCCCTGTTCGTCGAACTGCCCGAGCTGCCGGAGCCGGCTCCGGCCGGCAATCCGGCGGCGAAGTCGCCGGGTCCACCCGGGCCGCCCCCGGCG
>JBBIOF010000259.1:0-4593 GCA_037443505.1 Candidatus Rokuibacteriota bacterium | reverse complement strand
GCGCCCGGCGCATCGCGGAGCGGGCCCGCCGGCAATTGCAGGAGTACCTCGACGGTCGCCGCCGCTCGTTCTCGGTGCCGGTGGACCTCGGACGACTGTCGGGTCTCCGGGCGAGGGTGCTGGCCGAGGCCCGGCGCATCCCGTTCGGGCAGGTGGTCTCCTACAGGGCGCTGGCCGCGCGGGTGGGCCGCCCGCGCGCCGCGCGCCCGGTGGGCAACGCACTGTCCGGCAACCCGGTCCCCATCCTCGTTCCCTGCCACCGCGTCATCCGGAGCGACGGCACGTGGGGCCCGTACGCGCTGGGGCCGGAGCTCAAGACCCTGCTGCTGGCGCTGGAGCGCGACACGCCTCCTCCGGGGCGGGCGGGGCGCCGGGGAGCCGCCGCCGTCCGGCCCGTGCTACGATCCCGGGCATGATCGGCCTGGCTCCCCTGCTCGCGCTGGCGGTGCTCTCGCTGGCCACGGCCCCCGCCCGCGCCGAGCTTCCCATCTTCGACGCCCACATCCACTACAGCCGGGGAGACTGGGACACCCTCACGCCGGACCGCATCCTCGGCATCCTCGACGCCGCCGGCGTCTCGCGGGCGCTGGTGTCGAGCACGCCGGACGACGGCACGCTGAAGCTCTACGAGCGGGCACCCCGGCGGGTGGTGCCCTTCCTCCGGCCCTACCGCACGCGGGACGACATGGCGACCTGGCCCCACGATCCCGCGGTGGCCGCCTACGTGGAGAACCGGCTGCGCCGGGGGATCTACCGCGGCATCGGGGAGTTCCACCTGTCGGCCGCCGACGTGACGGGTCCGACCGTGCGGCGCCTGGCGGACCTGGCGGCCGGGCGCGGGATCTTCGTCCAGGCCCACGTGGACGCGGAGACGGTCGAGAAGCTCCTGACCACGTACCCGCGCGTGAACGTGCTCTGGGCGCACGCGGGCATGTCGGCCGGCGCGGACACGGTGCGGCGCCTGCTGGATCGGTTCCCGAGGCTCTTCGTGGAGCTGGCGCTGCGCACGGACGTGGCGCCGGGAGGCACTCTGGACCCGGCGTGGCGCGCGCTGTTCCTGCGCCATCCCGACCGCTTCATGGTCGGGACCGACACGTGGACCACCTCACGCTGGGACTCCGTGGTGGAGGGCATGCGCGAGGTCCGGCGCTGGCTGGCCCAGCTCCCCCCGGACGTCGCGGAGCGGATCGCCCACCGCAACGCCGAGCGGCTCTTCCCGCCGCCCCGGGAGTGACTGGACGGGGGCTCGGGCCCCCCATGCCCCAGACGCTCCGGGCACCCCGGCCCCGCCGTGGCCCCCTCGACCACCCGCTCCGTCCCCGGGCTCGGAGTCCCCCCGGCCCGCCCGGCGGCCGGCGCCTCACCCCAGGGCGACGATCCGGCCGTCCTCGGCCACCTCGGCGTCCACGCGATCGAGGTGCGCCAGCATGTCGGCACCCATGTGCGAGAGGACCAGCCGCCGGCAGCCGAGCCGGTCCCGGTGCGCCGCGAGCGTCGCGTAGTCCAGGTGGTACTTCACCTTCCGGCCGAAGACGTAGGCCTCGCAGACCATGAGGTCGGCGCCGGCCGCTGCCTCCACCAGCGCGTCGGTCCACTCGGTGTCCCCCGAGTAGGCCACGATCCTGCCCCCGTACTCCACGCGCAGCGCGTAGGCGGGCGCGCCGCTCGGGTGCACGACCGGGAAGGGCGTGACCGTGGCCGGGCCGAGCGCGGCCGGCCGGCGCTCCTCGAGCTCCACGTACTCCACGGGAAAGCGCCGCTCCACCGTGGAGGAGCCCGGGAACAGGGCCTCCATGGCGGCGGTGACGCGCGCGGCCACGCCGGGAGGGCCGGCCACGACCAGCGGGCGCGTCCGGCGCCTGAACTGCCCGTCCAGGACCATGAACGGGATCCCGGCGAAGTGGTCCCCGTGCAGGTGGGTGAGGGCGATCCAGCCGATGCCGGAGGGCTCGACCCCGGCGCGCTTCATGGCGATGAGCGAGGACGCGCCGCAGTCGATGAGGAGGCCGCCGTCTTCCAGGCCCCGGAGGTGGAGGCACGTCTGGAACCGGCCGCCGCTGCCCAGGGCGTCGCCGCAGCCCAGGAACTGCAGCTCGACGGGACTCACCGGCCGCCGGCGGCGAGGGCGGCGACCAGCCGGCGGTCGGAGTCGTAGCGCAGCCGGGCCAGCGCCTCGTCACGCTCCACCCAGGCCACCTCCTCGACCTCCTGGTCGTGCTCCCCCACCCGCTCCAGCGGGCGCATCAGGAACCAGCGCACGGTCTTCCTGACGCGGCGCCCGTCGCGCTGGAACCAGTAGGTGGCCGCCTCCAGCTCGCGGACGACCTCGCAGCGGTAGCCCGTCTCCTCCTGCACCTCGCGCACCGCCGCGTCCCGGCTGGACTCTCCCGCGGCGAGCGCCCCCTTCGGCAGCGTCCAGACGATGCGGTCGCGGAGGTCGCGCGCCCGGATCAGGAGCACGCGGCCCCGGTCGTCGACCACCAGGCCGCCGGCCGAGAACTCGAGCAGCGGGCGCGCCCCTCGCGGCGGCACGTGTCCGGCACGCGCGGGCTCAGCCGCGGTGCTCCGCCCGCTCCCGCACGGCCTTGACCGTCTCCACGAGGCCGTCGCGCTCGGCGCCGCGCGTGAGGAAGGACGGCAGGATCGTCCGCGCCGCCATCGCGTACGTCAGGAGCACGCCGTCACCGTGCGGCGAGATCTCCCAGTAGCCCCAGCTGTCGCGGAACAGATCGTTGGGCCGCTCGTGGTCCAGGCGCCACTCCAGGCGCCGGCGCCCGGGATGCGGGTAGTTGTTCACGTGAAAGCCGAAGGAGAAGGGTCCGACGCCCACCACGTAGCGGACGAGCGCGTGGGTGCCGTCCGCCTCCAGCACGTCGGCGCGCACGACGCGCGGATAGAGGCCCCGGTGGCCGCGGTAGTCCACCAGCACCCGCCACACGTCGTCCGGCGAGGCCTGCACGCGGGCCACCGCGGTCCCTCCCTGGCCCGTGCGCCCGTTGCCGCCCGGTGGGAGGACGTCCAGGACGACCACCTCGCCGCCCTCGAGTCGCTGGAACTGCTCCGGCGAGAGCCCCAGCGGGTTGGCTTCCATGGGCCAGACTGCGACAATGAGCAGGGCGGCAAGCAACACGCGAACCATGTGCACCTCGGGTTCGGAGCAGGATGAACGAGCCCCCGGGGGGCTCTCGAGGACCAGCCTCGACGATCCGAGTCAGTGTGACACGTCCCCGCGGACGTGCAAGAGGAAAAACCGGTGGCTCGCCGTCGCTCTCGCGCTGGCCTCCACGGGACCGGCCGGGGTGGACGGCCGGGCGCCGGCCTGGCCGCCGTTCCTGGCCCCGCGCGACTCGTTCGGGGCCGATGTGGTGGCCGCGGTGGACCGGATCTGGCTCGATCCCACGCTGAGCCGCACCGTCCGCGGCCGTCCGGCCCGGGTGCCCTTCGACCTCTACGTCGCCCTGGTGGACGCCCCCGAGGTCACGGCGGCCGCGGGGCGCGTGCTCGGCCTGGTGCGTTACGAGGTCGAGCCCCTCGACGACGACTGGTATCGGGCCACCGACAACGACGGCTCGCGCGGGATCTACCGGGTCCTGGTCCGGGAGCCGAACCGCCGGGTCATGCTCTCCTGGGGAGAGCACTCCGGCAGCATCCTCGGCACCATCCACGGCAGCGCCCTGACCGTCCTCGATTTCGTGCCGACGCCTGAGGGCGTGGAGCCCTCCCTCACCGCCCACGTCCGCATCGACAACAGCTTCGCGGCCGGCCTGGCCCGGCTGCTGGTGGCCGTCTTCGGTTACGTCGCGGATCGCAAGCTCTCCGAGGGCTTCACCGTGACGGCCCGCGTGGCCGAGTGGGCGGTGGAGCGCCCGGCCGAGTTCTGCCGGTGGCTGGCCCGCGAGCCCGTGGCCCCCTCCCGCCGCGAGCGCCTGCTGGCCATCCTGTCCACGTGCAACGCCCGCCGCCCTCAGGCGGCCAGATCGTAGCGGCGACCCCGCCATTCGACCCCGCGGCCCAGCCCGAAGCGGAGGACGGAGTCCACGCCCATCGCCAGCAGCGCAGTGACGGCGAGGGGTTGCAGCGCGGCGAGCCACGCCGGGTAGCCCGCGCGACGATCCGAGACGACCCGCGTCACGAGCCCGAGCCCGATCTCGGCCAGCGGCGCCCAGGTCCACGGCCAGGTCCCCGCGCGCCCGGGGCGCGCTCCCAGCGCGAGGACCACGAACGGGGTCAGGTAGAGGGCGGCCGCCGACGCCAGGGCGAGGAGCAGCAGCGCCGGCGATCCGAAGAAGATGGGCAGGAGGTTCCGGACGCTCGCGCGCCAGACGTCCGACACGCTGGCGTACGGCCGGCAGCGGAGCAGCCGGGCGCCGTCCACCAGGCGCACCCGGTGGCCGAGCGCGGCGAGCCGCCGTCCGAGGGCGACGTCCTCCGCCAGCGACAGCCGCTCGGCCGCGAACCCGCCGCTGGCGTCGTAGACTTCCGCCCGGATGGCCAGGAGCTGACCGTTCACCGCGGCCGCCCACCGGCAGCGCGGGCCGGCGGGCAGCCACGAGGGGACCACCGCGAGGGCGGCCCAGTTCTGGAGGGCGACCA
>JBBIOF010000258.1:0-4607 GCA_037443505.1 Candidatus Rokuibacteriota bacterium | reverse complement strand
GAACGGCGGCGCGGCGGCCAGCGGTGCCGGCCCCGCCGGGGGAGGCGAGCCACTCCTGACGGTGGACGGGCTCGCCAAGCGGTTCGGCGGCGTGCAGGCGGTGCAGGAGTCGTCGCTCGCTTTGCGGCCGGGCCGGGTCACCGCCCTCATCGGCCCCAACGGGGCGGGGAAGACCACCCTGTTCAACCTGGTCACCGGCTTCCACGTCCCCGACGCCGGCCGCGTGCGGTACCGCGGCGCGGACATCACGGCGCGCCCGCCCTACCGCATCGCCCGGCTCGGCCTGGCGCGGTCGTTCCAGGACCTCCGGCTCTTCATGCGTATGACCGCGCTGGAGAACGTCCTGGTGGCCAGGCCCGGGCAGCGGGGCGAGCGGCTGGCGGCGCTGTTCCTCACGCCCTGGCGGGTGGCCCGGGAGGAGCGCGAGCACCGGCGCCGGGCGATGGAGGTGCTGGCCTTCGTGGGCCTCGGCGAGCGCGCCGGCGAGCGTGCGGAGAACCTCTCCTACGCCGAGCAGAAGCTGCTGGCGCTGGCCCGGCTCATCGCCATGGACGCCGACCTGCTCCTGCTGGACGAGCCGACGTCGGGGCTCGACCCGGCCACCATCCCCCACGTCCTCGGGCTGCTGCGGCGGGTGGTGGACGGGGGCAGGACCATCTGCGTCATCGAGCACAACCTGGAGGTGGTCAAGGGGCTCTCGGACTGGGTGGTGTTCCTCGACCAGGGGCGCGTGCTGGCCGAGGGGACGCCCGACGAGATCATGGCCGACCGCCGGCTCGCGGAGATCTACCTTGGCCGGTGACGGGGCCCCCCTCCTGGAGGTGAGGGGCCTGGCGGCGGGCTACGGCGCCAAGCGCGTCCTCCACGGCGTCTCCCTGCGCGTGGCACCCGGGGAGGTGGTGGGCTGCTTCGGCCACAACGGCGCCGGCAAGACGACGCTCCTCCGCACCCTGTTCGGCCTGCTGCCGGCCGGCGGCGGCGAGGTGCGCTTCCGGGGCGCCGACGTGACGCGCGAGCGCCCGTCGCGGCGGGCCCGCGCGGGCGTGGCCCTGGTGCCCCAGGGCCGTGGCGTGTTCGGCGAGCTCACAGTGCGCGAGAACCTGGCCATCGGCGCCTGGGGCGAGCCCGACCGTGCCGTGGTCGAGGAGCGCCTGGCCGGCGTGCTCGAGCTGTTCCCCATCCTCAAGGAGCGCCACTGGCAGCGGGCCGGCACGCTCTCGGGAGGGCAGCAGCAGATGCTGGCCATCGGCATCGCGCTGATGCGGCGGCCGGCCCTGCTCCTGCTGGACGAGCCGTCGCTCGGCCTGGCGCCGGTCATGGTGGACCGCGTGCTGGAGAGCGTCACCGCCATCAACGAGCGGTACGGGACCGCCGTGCTGCTGGTGGAGCAGAACGTCCTCAAGGCCCTGCGGGTCGTGCGGCGCGCCTACGTCATGCGGGTGGGGCGGATCACCCACGACCTCTCCGCCCGGGAGCTGCTCGAGTCCGACAGCCTGCTGCACCTCTTCTAAGCCGGCCATGACCGACTGGTACGAACGGACGGCCCTGGGGGACCTGGTGGACCGCGCGGCCGCCAGGTTCGGCGACCGGGAGGCGCTCTGCTTCCAGGAGCGGCGCTGGAGCTTCGCCGAGCTTCGGGCCGACGTCGACCGCGTGGCCCGCGCCCTGCTCGCCCTGGGCGTGGCGCCCGGCGAGCACCTGTGCCTCTGGATGCCGAACCGCCCGGAGTGGCTCCACCTCTTCTTCGGGGCGGCCAAGATCGGCGCGGTGGTGGTGCCGGTGAACACGCGCTTCCGCACGCTCGACCTCGAGTACGTGGTGCGGCAGTCCGACTCCACGACGCTGATCACCGTGGACCGGTGGGGCCCCACCGACTTCCAGGGGATCGTGCGCGAGCTGGTCCCCGAGCTGGATGCGGCCGCGCCGGAGTCGCTGGCCTCCCGCCGCTTTCCCGAGCTGCGGCGGGTGATCGTGCTCGGCGCCGAGGTGGCCCGCGGCGCCTGGAGCTGGGAGCGGCTGCTGCCGCCGGGCGACGCGGTGGACCCCGCCGTCCTGGCGCGGCGCCAGGGCGCCGTGGACCCGGACGGCACCGTGCTGATCATGTACACGTCGGGCACCACGGGCTTCCCCAAGGGCGTGATGCAGGCCCACCGCATGGTCCGCACGCTGGCCGACGGGGCGAGCCGCTGGGGCATCACCTCCCGCGACGTGATCCTCATGTACCTGCCGCTGTT
Organism: Candidatus Rokuibacteriota bacterium; assembly: GCA_037443505.1. GTDB lineage: Bacteria > Methylomirabilota > Methylomirabilia > Rokubacteriales > CSP1-6 > JBBIOF01. Next base: position 2,373 of record JBBIOF010000258.1, on the reverse strand, counting down.
CCACGTCTTCGGGCTCTACGAGGGCGCCATCATGAGCCTCCTGACGGGCGCCCGGATGGTGCTCACCGAGCGGTTCGACCCGGGCGAGGCGCTGGCCCTCCTCGCCCGCGAGCGGGCCACCCTGGTGCACGGCTTCGACACCCACATCCAGGACCTGATGGACCACCCTTCCTTCCCCGGCACGGACGTCAGCAGCGTGCGGCTGGTCTTCGTGCCGGCGGGGATGGCCACCAGCGAGGCGGTGGCCCGGCGGGCCAACGCGGTGCTGGGTCCCACCGTGAGCGGCTACGGCATGACCGAGATCGGAACCGGGGCCTGCCGCACCTTCCTGGACGCCTCCCTCGACGAGCGGTGCCTGGGGTCGGGCTTTCCGGCCCCGGGCTTCGAGTTCCGGGTGACCGACCCTGTCACCGGCGAGCCGCTGCCGCCCGGCACGCCCGGAGAGCTCCAGGTGCGGACCTACGCCATGATGCAGGGCTACTACAGGAAGCCCGAGGAGACCGCGAAGGTGCTGGACGCCGACGGCTGGCTCCGCACCGGCGACCTCGCCGTTCTCGACGCCCACGGCTTCCTGCGCTTCATGGGCCGCTACAAGGAGATGCTCAAGGTGGGCGGCGAGAACGTGGACCCGTTCGAGGCCGAGGCGCTGCTGCTCCAGCACCCGGCGGTGGCGCAGGTGAAGGTGGTGGGCGTGCCCGACCCGCGCCTGGCCGAGGTGCCGGTGGCGTGCGTGATCCTGCGCGAGGGGCAGCGGGCGAGCGCGGAGGAGCTGCTGGCCTTCTGCCGGGGCCGGCTGGCCAGCTTCAAGCTCCCCCGCCACGTGGTCTTCATGCGGGAGTTCCCGCTGACGTCCAGCGGCAAGGTCCAGCGCTTCGAGCTGAGCCAGCGGGCCCGCGCCGCGCTCCGCCTGGAGTGAGCCGCCCTACGGCTTCGCGGACGGGAGCCTGATGGTCCCGCCGTCCACGACGAAGGCGCCGTGGCCCTGGAGCAGCCGGTAGACCCTCGACAGCGGCAGCCACCTCATCGTCCCCGATCCAGGCTCCCGAGGAGCCACTTCCCCAGGAACCGGCGCGCGTTGTCGTGGAAGATCTTCCGCCGTGCCTCGCCCGGCAGCCCCCGGTCCTCCGCCCACCTGAGCTCCTCCTCGTAGGGGTAGGGGATCAGCGGGAAGTCCGAGCCCAGCAGGATGCGGTCCTGGTGGCGGAGGAGGAGGTCCGTGGGGACGGCGGCGGGATCGGTGCCGACCCACCGGGTGGCAGGCGGCGCCAGGGCCATCGTGGTGTCCACGTAGAGGTGGGGGTAGTCCGCTGTGAGGGCCAGGAAGGCGTCGTGCTCGTAGCCGCCCAGGTGGGCCACGCAGGCCCGGAGCCCGGGGAACCGTCGCATCACGGGGGCGAACCGCGCGAACCCCGTCCAGGCGTCGCGGTAGGGCGCGGTGCCGGCGTGCACCATCAGGGGCCGCTCCTCGGCCTGAAGCCGCTCGTAGAGCGGCGCCAGGCGGGGGTCGTCGGGGGCAAAGCGCTGCACGGAGCAGTGGAGCTTGAAGCCCACCAGCCCCAGGTCCTCCACCGCCTCCGCCACCACCGCCTCCAGGTCGGGGTCCTCGGCGTGGACCGTGCCGAAGGGGATGGCGCCGGGCAGGGCGGCGGCCGTCTCGGCCAGCCAGGCGTTGATGGAGCGGGCGATGCCCGCCCGGTGCGCGTAGGAGAAGACGCAGAAGCGCTCCACGCCGTGGGCGCGGAGCGTGGCGGCGACGGCCGCGGGGTCGAACGGATGGGCGTTCACCCAGCCGTGGTGCTCCGCGAAGTGGCGCTCGATGGCGGCCGCCAGGCGGGGCGGGTGCAGGTGCACGTGGACGTCGATGGCCGGGCCGTCGAGGTGCACGGGGACGATTGTAGTGCCGGCCGGGGCCCGCCGGACTACACTCGTCGACGATGCGCGAGTACCGCTACCGGGTGGACCGGGAGGGCCGGATCTTCCACGACGAGACGGAGATCCTCGACCCGGCCACCCTCAGGTTCTTCCTCCGGGCGATGACCCGCACGCCCGACGGGCGCTGGCTCGTGGTCTGCCAGGGCGAGCACAACTGGTTCGAGGCCGAGGGGACGCCCTTCGTCGTCCAGCGGCTGGGCCTCGCGGTGGAGGGCGGGGCGCTGCACGCCGTGGAGCTGGCGCTGGCCGGCGGCTACCGGGAGCCGCTCGATCCCACCACCCTCGCCACGGAGGCGGGGATGGTGCTCTGCCGGGTCCGGGGCGGCGCCTTCCCGGCGCGCTTCGGGAGGGTGGCCATGCAGCAGATCGCCCCGTTCCTCGCGGAGCGCGACGGCGCGCCCGCGCTGCTGCTGGCCGGGCGCGCCGGGCCGCTGGGCCGCC
>JBBIOF010000257.1:0-4626 GCA_037443505.1 Candidatus Rokuibacteriota bacterium | reverse complement strand
GGGTTGGCGTTCTGACATGACCGTCGTCAACTTAATTCACGAGAGTCATTAGCCCTCGGCGCCGCCGGGGTCCTGCTCGCCGCCTTCGTCAAGGGCGCGATCGGCTTCGGCTTCCCCGCGCTGGCCACGCCGGTGCTGGCGCTCTTCATGGACGTGAAGGTCGCGGTGCCGCTGCTGCTGGTGCCCAACATGGTGATGGACGCCATCCAGCTCAGGCGGCTCGGGAGCCTGGCCGGTGCCGCCCGGCGCACCGGGGTGCTCCTCGGGTTCGGGGTGGTGGGCACCATGCTGGGCACGCGCCTGCTCGTGGTGCTGCCAGGGAGCACCGTGACGGCGGTGGTGGGGGTCATGGTGCTGCTCTTCGTCGTCCTGAACGCGACGCCCCTCCGGCCCCGCGTGCCGGCCGGGTGGGGGCCCTGGCTGGGCCCGCCCGTGGGGCTGGTGGCGGGGGTGACGGGCGGGCTGGCCAACGTGCCCGGGCTGCCGCTGGTGATCTACTTCTACTCGCAGGGGATGGAGAAGGCGGAGTTCGTGCGCACCGTGGCCTTCACCTTCCTCGTCTACAAGGTCGTCCAGTTCGGGGCGGTCGCCTACTACGGCCTGCTGACCTGGCGGGTGCTCGCCGTGTCCCTCGGGCTCACCCTCCTCGCCCTGGGCGGGTTCCGGCTGGGCCTCGGGGTGCAGGACCGGCTGGAGCAGCGGACCTTCAACCGGGCCGTGCTGGTCTTCCTCGCGGCGCTGGGGATCTGGCTGGTGGTCCGGACCCTGCGCTGACTCAGGCGGCGGAGAGCAGCCCGAAGATGCGCCGCACCAGCTCCTCGTGATCCTCGATGTTGTTGCGGAAGATGCGCAGCTCCTTGAGTTGCCCCAGGTCCACGCTGCGGAGCGCGCCGCCGGGCGGCAGCGCGGCCAGCGGGATCGCCTGGAAGCACGAGCGGCCGGCGGCGGGACGGTCGGTCACCAGCACGAAGTAGAGCGCGGGCCACTGGCGGCGGGCCAGGACGAAGACCGAGCGCGTCCCCCGCTGCGTCTCCACCGAGAGGAACTGCTCGATGGAGGGGCGGTACTTGACCTCCACCAGGACCTGGCGGGCACCGCCCTCGCCGGCCAGCGAGGCGGAGAAGTCGGGGGAGAAGTCCTCGCGCCCGAACCTGAGCGGCGTCTGGTCCGGCTCCCACGGCCGGATCTCGTACCGGGCCCGCCGGAAGATCGACTCCACCAGCGCCTCGGCGATCCGGCTCTTGGCCTCCAGCAGATCCATGCCGCCTCCCGTGGGGATGGGGGCCCGCAGCGGACGAGGACCGACGCCTCGCATCATACGGCGCCCGCGCCGCGGGCACGGCGCAAAAATGGCCGGAGGGGGCCCTCCCGCCCGCCGGGCGCGAGCCCGGGGGCGGCGGCGCGTCAGGGCTCCGTGCTCTTGCGGCGGATCTCCTCGAGGACCGCCTCCGGCACCCGGAGGAAGGCATCGACGACGGAGGGGTCGAAGTGGGTGCCGGCGGACCGCCGGATCTCGGTCCGGGCCGTGGCGAAGGAGATGGCGTTCGAGTACGGCCGGTCGGAGGTCATCGCGTCGAAGGCGTCCACCACCGCGAAGATCCGGGCCCCCAGCGGGATCTCCTCACCCCTGAGCCCCTGGGGGTAGCCGCTCCCGTCCCAGCGCTCGTGGTGACAGTACACGACGGGCACCGCGCCCTTGAGGAACGGGATGTTCTCGATGAGCCGCTTGCCGATCTCCGGGTGGCGGCGCATGACGGCCCACTCCTCGGCCGTGAGGGGCCCCGGCTTGAGCAGGATCGCGTCGGGGATGCCGATCTTGCCGATGTCGTGCAGGAGCACACCGTGCGCCAGGTCGGCCAGCTCCTCGTCGGGCACGCCGTACTCCCGGGCGGTGGCGATGGCGTAGCCGTGGACCCTCCGCGAGTGGGCCTCGGTGCCGACGTCGCGGGAATCCAGCGCCGCGCCCAGCGTCTCGAGGGTCGCCCGGTACGTCTCCTGCAGCCTCCGGTATGCCTCCTGGAGGTCGCGGGTCGCCTCCTCGACGCGGCGCTCGAGCAGGCCCTGGTACTCCCGGCGCTCGATCAGGAGCTCGCGGCGCTCCAGGGCCCGCTCGGCGGCGATGAGCAGCTCGTCCACGTTCACGGGCTTGGTGATGTAGTCGTAGGCGCCGAGCTTCAGGGTGCCGATGGCCGTCTTCACGTCGGGCGCCCCGGTGAGCACGATCACCGCCGCGTCGGGATCGAGGCCGCGCACGGCAGCCAGGAGGTCCAGGCCGTCCATCTGCGGCATCTTGAGGTCGGTGACGGTGAGGAGGGGCCGGGCGGCCGCGAACAGGGCCAGGCCTTCCCGGCCGTCCGCGGCCAGCAGGCAGGCGTACCCCGCCGAGAGGAAGATGTGCTGGAGGACGTCTCGGACCTGGGCGTCGTCGTCGACGATCAGGACCTGGCGCGGTTCCACGCTACGGGACCCGCGGGGAGTCGGCGGTCGCCACCTGGTTCTTTCCCGCCCGCTTCGCCGCGTACAGCGCCTCGTCCGCCGCGCGCACCAGGTCCTCCGAGGTCGAGGCCTCGTCGTCGGGCAGGCTGGCGATGCCGAAGCTCGCCGTCAGCCGCTTGCCGTGCGAGAAGGGGAAGCTCGAGATGACCTGGCGGATCCGGTCCGCGTAGAGCCTCGCGCCCGCCTTCGAGGTCTCCACCAGCAGCACCGAGAACTCGTCGCCGCCCCAGCGGGCCACGACGTTGATGCCGCGCGAGTGCTTCATGAGGATCTGGGCGACGTCCCGGAGCGTCTCGTCGCCCACGGCGTGCCCCAGCTCGTCGTTGACCGCCTTGAAGCCGTCCAGGTCCAGGAGCACCACCGAGACGGGGTGGTTGAAGCGCCGGTGGCGCTGCATCTCCTCCTCCAGACGGATGGAGAAGAAGCGTCGGTTGTAGAGGCCGGTCACGTCGTCCTTGAAGGACGTCTCCTTCAGCTTGGCGTTGGTGGACTCGAGCTCCTTGTAGGCGGCGTCCAGGCGGGTGGCGAAGCTGTTGATCTCGGCGGCCTGCTGCTCGATGGTCTCGAGCATCCGGGCGAAGGACTGCATCAGCGTGCCCACCTCGTCCCGCCGGCTCTCGAGCTTGCCGATGCGCTCCTCGTGGGCCAGCATCCGCGCCATGCGGGCCACGGTCCGGCCGAGGTCCCAGATGATGTAGCCTCCCAAAACCATCGCCAGCACGGTGAAGAGGATCAGCACGTAGAGCGCGGCGAGGCGGACGGCGTCCAGCTCGCTCATGTGGGGAACGACGAAGCTGCTGGTGACGTAGGCGAGGACGAGCAGCGGCAGGACCGCCGACAGGGCCAGCGCCAGGACGACCTTGTGTCTCAGGCGCTGTCCCGCCGAAGCCACGCCCGAGGCGGTCTTGCCCGGCATATGCGCATTATTCTGTCCCGTTTCGGGGGTGTCAACGCAAGAAATCCCGCCGCGCGGGGCCGCCGGGCGGCCGGCGGCCCGGTTCTGCCGCAACGGCGAGAGGTTGCGCGACGGGCCGGCGGGATGTCAGAATCACCCCGACCATGATGGTGATCCCCGACAGGCGAATCGACTGCACCGGGCTGTTCTGCCCCATGCCCGTCCTCAAGGTCCGCGAGGCCATCACGCCCATGGGCGTGGGACAGACCCTGGAGATGCTCTCCGACGACCCGTCGTCGGAAGCGGACATCCGGAGCTGGTCCGCCCGGACGGGCCACGAGCTGCTGGTCGTGGAGAAGAATGGCCCGGTCTTCCGCTTCGTCGTCCGAAAGACCCGGTAGCGGCAGCCGGACCGCCGTCACCCGGGTGTACCTGGACTACGCCGGCTTCGCGCCCGTCGATCCCCGGGTGGTGGCCGTCATGCGCCCGTTCTTCGAGGGCGGCGTGGGCAACCCCTCGGCGCCGCACTCGCTGGGCCTGGAGGCGCGCGCCTCCCTGGACGGCGCGCGCGCCAAGCTCGCCCGCCTGTTCGGCGGCCACCCCGCCGGCGTCATCTTCACGGCCAGCGCCACCGAGGCCAACAACCTGGCCGTCAAGGGGCTGGCCGCGCGCGCGACGGGCCGTCACGTGGTCACCTCCGCCGTGGAGCACGTCTCGGTGCTCAACGCCTGCCGCGACCTGGAGAAGCACGGCTGGAGCGTGACGTACGTGGGCGTGGGTGCGGACGGGCGCGTGGATCCCGGCGACGTGGCGCGCGCGATCCGGGGCGACACCGTACTCGTCTCGGTCATGGCGGCCAACGGCGAGATCGGCACGATCCAGCCCATCCGGGAGATCGGCCGCATCGCCCGGGCGCGGGGCGTACCCTTCCACGTGGACGCCGTGAACGCCGCGGGGCGGATCCCGCTCGGCGTCGACGACTGCGCCATCGATCTCCTGACGCTCTCGTCCAACGACCTGTACGGCCCGCCCGGCGCGGGCGCTCTCTGGGTGCGCCCGGAGGTGAAGCTGGCGCCGCTCATCGTCGGCGGCGGGCAGGAGCGGGGCTACCGTGCCGGGACGGAGAACCTGCCCGCCATCGCCGGCATGGGGGTGGCCGCGGAGCTGGCGCGGACGGAGCGGGCGGCGGAGGCGGCCCGCCTGGCGGACCTGCGCGACCGGCTGCTGGCGGGGCT
>JBBIOF010000256.1:0-4633 GCA_037443505.1 Candidatus Rokuibacteriota bacterium | reverse complement strand
CGCCGAGCGCCTGGGCGTCCCGGTGCTCGTCCACCGGGGCTACGGGCTGCCGGCCCTGGCCGGCGGGCAGGACCTGGTGGTCGTCTCCTCGTACTCCGGGGAGACGGCGGAGGCGCTCTCGGCCGCGGAGGCGGCCCTGGCGCGCGGCTGCGCGGTGGTGGTGCTCACGTCGGGCGGCCGCCTGGGGGCGCTGGCGGCCTCCCGGGACGTGCCCCGGGTGACGCTGCCGTCCGGGCTCATGCCGCGCATGGCGCTCGGCTACCTCTTCTTCCCGCTCCTGCGGGTGCTCCGGGCCGCGGAGCTCACGGTGGTGAAGGACGCCGAGCTCACGGAGGCGCTGGACCTCCTCGACGAGCTGGAGCGGGAGCTGGAGCCCGCGCGCCCGTCGGGGCGGAACGAGGCCAAGCGGCTGGCGCTGGCGATCGGCGACCGGCTGCCGGTGGTCTACGGCGGCCCGGCGACCGGCGGCGTGGCCTACCGGTGGAAGACCGACTTCGAGGAGAACGCCAAGACGTTCGCCGCGGCGGGCGCCCTGCCGGAGATGAACCACAACGAGATCGAGGGCTGGCGGGCGCCGCGGGCGCGGGGCCTGCACCTGGTCCTCCTGCGCGACCGCGAGGAGGCGCCGGAGATCACCCGCCGCTTCGCGCTGGTCCGCGAGCTGGTCGGGCCCGAGGCCGGGGGCGTGAGCGAGTCCTGGGCGCGCGGCGCCGGCTGCCTGGCGCGGCTGCTGGGGCTCGTGTACCTCGGCCAGTGGACCAGCTACTACCTGGCCGTGCTCCGCGGCGTCGATCCCTGGCCGGTGCCGAGGCTCGACGCGCTGAAGGCGCGGCTCGCCGCCGGCGAGCCGCGCCGGCGGTGAAAGGAGCTCGAAATGCCGTTCGGCCGCGTGCTACACTGACGCGAATTTCTCCGCCGGAGGTGGCGATGGCCCGGGACGAGTACCTGTTCACGTCGGAGTCGGTGACCGAGGGTCACCCCGACAAGATCGCGGACCAGATCTCCGATGCGGTCCTGGACGCGATCATCAGCCAGGACCCCACGGGGCGCGTGGCGTGCGAGACCCTGCTGACCACCGGGCTCGTGGTGGTGGCGGGGGAGATCACCACCTCCTGTTACGTGGACATCCCCCGCGTCGCCCGCGAGACCATCCGCCAGGTGGGCTACACGCGCGCCAAGTACGGCTTCGACTACGAGACCTGCGGCGTCATCACGGCCATCGACGAGCAGTCGGCCGACATCGCCATGGGCGTGGACAGCCTGGGTGCCGGCGACCAGGGGCTCATGTTCGGGTACGCCTGCAGCGAGACCCCGGAGCTGATGCCGCTCCCCATCATGCTGGCCCACAAGCTGACCATGCGGCTGGCCGAGCTCAGGAAGAGCGGCGCCGTTGACTACCTGCGGCCGGACGGCAAGTCGCAGGTGACGGTCCGCTACGCCGACGGCCGGCCACGGTCCGTGGAAACGGTGGTCATCTCGACGCAGCACAGCCCCGACGTCTCCAACGAGCGGATCCGCGAGGACGTGGTGGAGCAGGTGATCGTGCCGGTGATCCCGGCTGACCTCCTGGACCGCAAGCGGTGCGTCTTCCACGTCAACCCCACCGGGCGGTTCGTCACCGGCGGCCCCATGGGGGACACCGGGCTCACCGGCCGGAAGATCATCGTGGACACCTACGGCGGCTCGTGCCCCCACGGGGGCGGCGCCTTCTCGGGCAAGGACCCGACGAAGGTGGACCGGTCGGCCAGCTACATGGCCCGGCACGTGGCCAAGAACATCGTGGCCGCGGGGCTGGCCCAGCGGGCCCTGGTGCAGGTCGCCTACGCCATCGGCGTGGCCGAGCCGGTCTCCATCATGGTGGACACGTTCGGGACCGGGAAGGTCCCGAACGCCCGGCTGGAGGAGATGGTGCGGCGGCACTTCGACTTCACGCCGGCGGGGATCATCAAGTACCTGAACCTCCGGCGGCCGATCTACCGGAAGACGGCCGCGTACGGCCACTTCGGGCGCTCCGAGCCGGAGTTCACCTGGGAGCGCACCGACCGGGTCAAGGACCTGCGCGACGACGCCGGTCTCTAGCCCCGGCGGGGCGCCCTGGCCGAGCACCTCCTCCCCAGGACCCCGGCGGCGCCAGCCCGGCCGGCGCTCGAAGGGCGGCCGAGCACTCCCGCAGCGGCACCCGGCGCCGTCGGTCAGGGCGCGAAAGGACAAACGACACGATGGTTGATCACGACGTCAAGGACCTCTCGCAGGCCGCCGCGGGGCGGCTGCGCATCGAGTGGGCGGAGCAGGCCATGCCCGTGCTCCGGCAGGTGCGTGAGCGCTTTGCCCGGGAGCAGCCCCTCAAGGGCATCCGCCTGGGCGCCTGCCTGCACGTGACCACGGAGACCGCGGTCCTGATGCTCACCCTGCGCGCCGGCGGCGCCCAGGTGGCCCTCTGCGCCTCCAACCCCCTGTCCACCCAGGACGACACCGCGGCGGCGCTGGTGAAGGAGTACGACGTCCCCGTCTTCGCCCAGAAGGGCGAGGACCACGCGCGCTACTACCGGCACCTGGCCTCCGTGCTGGCCACGCGGCCCCAGGTGACCATGGACGACGGTGCCGACCTCATCACCCAGCTCCACCGGGAGCGCCGGGACCTGATCGGCGACGTCATCGGGGGCACGGAGGAGACCACCACCGGCGTCATCCGCCTCCGGGCCATGGAGAAGGAAGGGGTGCTCGCGTTCCCCGTCATCGCGGTCAACGACGCCGACACCAAGCACCTCTTCGACAACCGCTACGGGACGGGGCAGTCCACCATCGACGGGATCCTGCGGGCCACCAACGTGCTGCTGGCCGGGCGGACGGTGGTCGTGGCCGGCTACGGCATGTGCGGGCGGGGCGTGGCGGCCCGGGCCAAGGGCATGGGTGCCCACGTGGTGGTCACCGAGGTGGAGCCGCTGCGGGCGCTGGAGGCGGCCATGGACGGCTTCCAGGTCATGCCCATGCTGCAGGCAGCGGCCGCCGGCGACGTGTTCGTCACCGTGACGGGCAACCGGTCCGTGCTCCGGCGTGAGCACTTCGAGCGGATGAAGGACGGCGCCATCCTGGCCAACGCCGGCCACTTCAACGTGGAGATCGACCTGGAATCGCTGGCGGCCCTGGCCACCGGGCGCCGGTCCGTGCGGCCCTTCGTGGAGGAGTACGTGCTGGCCCCCGGGCGGCGGGTGTACGTGCTGGGTGAGGGGCGGCTCATCAACCTGGCATCGGCCGAGGGCCACCCCGCCGCGGTCATGGACATGAGCTTCGCCAACCAGGCCCTCAGCGCGGAGTTCATGGTCAAGCAGGGACGCGCGCTCGAGCGGAAGGTGTACGGGGTGCCGCGCGAGATCGACCGGGAGATCGCGCGGCTGAAGCTGGCCTCCATGGGCGTGGAGATCGACGCCCTCACCACGGAGCAGGCGGCCTACCTGGCGTCCTGGCAGCAGGGGACCTAGCCCGCCCTCGGACTGGATGGCGCGCTCGCGGACGATCCTGCTCCTCCTCTTGCTCCTGCTCGGGCTGGGCCTGGTGGGGCAGGTGGTTCCCCTGTACACCGACTGGCTCTGGTTCCAGGAGGTCGGCTATACCCAGGTCTTCCTCACCGCGCTCGGCTTCCGGGGCTCGCTGTTCACGGCCGTCGCGGTGACCGTCCTGCTCTTCCTGTGGGTGAACCTCTCCCTCGCCGCCCGGACCGCGCGCCCGGACGTCCTGTGGGAGCTGGAGGACCAGCTCAGCCTGCCCGGCCGCGTGGTGATCGAGCCCCTGATCCGCCGGTTCCTGCCGCTGGTGCTGGCCCTCATCTCCTTCGCCTCGGGGCTCCGGGCCAGCGCCCGGTGGGAGACCGTCCTCGGCTACCTGAACGCGGTCCCCTTCGGCACCACCGACCCGCTGTTCGACCGCGACCTCGCGTTCTTCGTCTTCACCCTGCCGTTCTGGCGCATGGTCACCGGCTGGGCCACCACCCTGGTGGTGGGGACCGCCCTGCTCACCCTGGTCGTGTACGTGCTGCAGCGGAGCCTGGTGCTCACGCAGCGGGGCCCCCGGCTGGCCGCCGGGGCCCGGACCCACCTCCTGGCGCTGGGCGCCCTCCTGCTGGCGCTCACCGCCGTGGGGTTCTGGCTCGACCGGTTCGAGCTCGTGTACTCCCCGCGCGGGATCGTGTTCGGCGCCACGTACACGGACATCTACGCCTCGCTGCCGATCCTGGGCGTGCTCACCGTCCTGTCCGCCCTGTGCGCCGTGGCGTGCCTGATCCAGCTCTCCCGGCCCGGGCTCAGGCTGGTGGCCACGGGGCTCGGGGTGCTGGCCGTGGTGTGGGTGGCGGGGCTCGGCATCTACCCCTCGCTGCTGCAGCGGTTCCGGGTGACGCCCAACGAGCTGGCCGCCGAGCGGCCCTTCATCCAGCACAACATCCGGATGACCCGCAAGGCCTACGGCCTGGACCGCATCGAGGAGAAGGAGTTCCCCGCGGACGAGGCGCTAGACGCCCGGGCGCTGGAGCGCAACGCGCCCACCGTGCAGAACATCCGGCTCTGGGACCACCGGCCGCTGCTCCGGACGTTCGCCCAGCTCCAGGAGATCCGCACCTACTACAAGTTCGTGGACGTGG
>JBBIOF010000255.1:0-4637 GCA_037443505.1 Candidatus Rokuibacteriota bacterium | reverse complement strand
GCCCGTCGGCAGGAGCCGGCCCGTGCCCGCGCCGCCCGGGTCCAGGAAGTCGAGGGCGATGCGCGCGCCCCGGCCCGGCACGCCGGCCAGCTCGAAGTCGCCCCGCACCGCGGCCTGCCCGCCCTCCACCGGCACGTGGGCCACGATGAGCTTCCGCGTGTTGGTGTTGTGGATGCGGACGACCGTCTCCCCCTCGGTGGCGGCCACCAGCTTCTCGTCCACGGCGAACGGGCCCACCGCCGAGGAGCAGTTGCCGCAGTTGCCCGAGTAGTCCACCAGCGGCGTCCGGACGTCCACCTGGGCGAAGGTGTAGTCCACGTCGGCGCCGGCGAGGCTCGGCGGGCCGATCACGCAGCACTTGGAGAGGGAGGAGATGCCGCCGCCCAGGCCGTCGAGCTGGCGCCCGTACGGGTCGGGGCTTCCCAGCGCGGCGAGGAAGAGCCGGTCCCGCTCGGGGCCGGCCGCGGGCAGGTCCGCCTCGTGGAAGAACAGGGCGCGGCTGGTCCCGCCGCGCATGAAGACGGCCCGGACCCGGCGCTGCACGGTCAGCGGTCTCCCTCCCCGGCGCGCGGGTCCGCGGCGGTCCCGGCCCCGCGCGCGGCCCGCGTGTGGGCCAGGAGCCCTCCGGCCAGGAGGATCTCGCGCTCGCGGGGCGTCAGCGCGCAGGAGGCGGTGAAGGTCTCGCCCGTGCGCTGGTTCAGCACCTCCACCGGCTTGCCCGCGGCCAGGGACGCCCGGAGCGCCGGGATCCGGAGCCGGTCGTCGCGCTCGATCCGCCGGGACGCCGCGGGGTCGTCGAAGACCAGCGGGACGACGCCCCAGTTGATCAGGTTGGAGCGGTGGATGCGCGCGAAGGAGCGCGCGATCACGGCCCGCACCCCGAGGTACATCGGCGCGATGGCCGCCACCTCGCGCGAGGAGCCCTGGCCATACAGCTCGCCCCCCACGATGACGCCGCGGCCCGCCGCCCTGGCCCGGGCGACGAAGTCGGGATCGACGTACCGGAAGCAGAACTCCGCGATGGCGGGGACGTTGGACCGGAAGACCAGGACGGCGGCGCCGGCCGGCGAGATGTCGTCGGTGGACACGCGGTCGCCGAGCTTGAGGAGGACGGGCGCCTCCAGGGTCTCCGCCACCGGCTCGCCCACCGGGACCGGCCTGATGTTCGGCCCGCGGACCACCTCGCCCTGGCCGTCGGGCGCGACGAAGCCCGCGCTGGAGGCCACGAAGCTCTCGGGCAGCCAGTCGGGCAGGGTGGCGCCGGCCGTTCGCGGGTCGGTGATGACCCCGGTGAGGGCGGAGGCCGCGGCGGTCACGGACGAGCAGAGGTAGACCTGGTCGTCCTTGACGCCGCTCCGGCCCGGGAAGTTCCGGTTGAACGCCCGGAGGCTCCGGCTCCCGCCGGCGGGCACGTGGCCGATGCCGGCGCAGGCGCCGCACGAGGGCTCCGAGACGAGGGCGCCGGCGGCCAGGAGGTCGGCCAGGAGCCCCTCGCGGGCCATGGTCTCGAGGATGCGGTGGCTGCCCGGGAACAGCACGAAGGACACGGAGGGATGCACGTGGCGGCCGCGCAGCACCTCGGTGACGGCCGCCATGTCCTCCCAGGAGCCGTTGGTGCAGGAGCCCACCAGCACCTGGTCCACCGGCGTGCCGGCGACCTCCTCCACCGGCACCACGCGGTCGGGCGAGCCCGGCAGCGCCACCAGGGGCGTGATCCGGGACAGGTCGAGCTCGATCTGGTCGTCGTAGCCGGCGTCGTCGTCCGCCGCCTGGGGCGTCCAGTCGGCCTTGCGGCGCAGGCGGCGGAAGTAGTCGCGGGTGACGTCGTCGCTGGGGAAGACGCTGGTGGTCAGCGTCAGCTCGGCCCCCATGTTGGCGATGGTCATCCGCTGGGGGAGCGACAGCGAGGGCAGCCCCGGCCCCGCGTACTCGAAGATCCGGCCCGACCCGCCGCGCACGCTGAGGCGGCGGAGCAGCTCCAGGATGACGTCCTTTGCCGTGCACCACGGGCCCAGCTCGCCCGTGAGCCAGACGCGGGTCACGGCCGGCATGGTGAAGAAGTAGGGCCCGCCGCCCATGGCCGCAGCCACGTCCAGGCCGCCCGCGCCGATGGCCAGCATGCCGGCGGCCCCGCAGAGCGGCGTGTGGCTGTCGGTCCCCAGCAGGGTCTGCCCGGGCACCGCGAACGACTCCAGGTGCACCTGGTGGCAGATGCCGTTGCCGGGCTTGGAGAAGACGGCCCCGTAGCGCCGGGAGGCGGTCTGCAGGTACCGGTGGTCGTCGGAGTTGCGCGAATCCACCTGGAAGACGTTGTGGTCGATGTAGGTGACGACGCGCCGGGGCGCCACCCGGGGGAAGCCCATGGCCTCGAACTGGAGGAAGGCCATGGTGCCGTTGGTGTCCGTGAGCAGCACCTGGTCCACGGCGACGCCGATCTCCTCGCCGACCTCCGCGCGGCCGGCGACCAGGTGGCTCTCCACGAGCTTGCGGGTGAGGCTCCGGCCCACGGGTCAGCGCTGCTCCAGGGGGACCCACGCACGCCGGCCGGGGCCCCTGTAGTCCGCGCGCGGGCGGATCAGCCGGTTGTCGTCGTGCTGCTCCATGATGTTGGCGGTCCAGCCCGCGATGCGGCCGGCCGCGATGACCGGCGTGAAGAGGTCCACCGGGATCCCCAGGGAGTAGAACAGGGGCGCGGAGTAGAAGTCCACGTTGGGGATGAGCCCCTTGGCCCGGTTGACCCGCTCGTGCAGGCGGACGGCCATCTCGTACCACTGGAACTGGCCCGACTGCCGGCACGCCTCCTCGGCCAGGCCGCGGAGGATGGCCGCGCGCGGGTCGCCGGCCCGGTAGACGCGGTGGCCGAAGCCCATGAGCCGCCGCCGGGCCGCCAGCGCCTCGTCGGCGAAGCGGTCCACGCGGGCCGGCTCGCCGATCTCCATCAGGGTGCGCATCACCGCCTCGCCCGCACCGCCGTGGAGCGGGCCCTTGAGGGCGCCCACGCCGCCCGCCACGGCCGAGTGCATGTCCGACTGGGTGGAGGTGATGACGCGGGTGGTGAACGTGGAGGCGTTCATCTCGTGCTCGGCGTAGAGGGTGAGGCTCGCGTCGAACGCCTTCTCGGCGGCCGGCGAGGGCCGCCGGCCCGTGAGCATGTAGAGGAAGTTGGCGGCGTGCCCGAGGTCCCGGGCCGGGGGCACCGGCTCCAGCCCGCTCCGGACGCGGTGGTGGGCACAGACGGCGGTGGCGACCTGGCTGGTCAGGCGGACCGCCTTGCGCAGGTTGGCGGCGCGCGAGTTGTCCCCCGCGTCCGGGTCGTGCATGCCCAGCACGGCCACCGCGGCCTGCAGCGCGCGCATGGGGTCCGTGGCCTTCGGCATGAGCCGGAAGGCCTGGACCAGCTCGCCGGGGATGGGGCGGGCCGCCGCCATCTCGTCCCGCAGGGCGTCCAGCGCCGCGCGGCCGGGCAGCTCGCCGTGCCAGAGCAGCGCCGCGACCTCCTCGAAGGTCGCCTGGCGGGCCAGGTCGCCGATCTCGTAGCCGCGATAGGCGAGGCGGCCGTTGGCGCCGTCCAGGTCGCACAGCCGGGTCTCGGCGGCCACGACGCCCTCGAGCCCGCGGATCAGGGAAGTGCCCTCGGTCATCGCAGTCCCTCTGGAGTGGAGTCGATGATGCGTCGCGCTAGACGGTATACCGCCCTCCCCGCGGGCGCAAGGGCGCGGGCCGGAGGGCGGCTCGCCGCCCGCGGCGTGGCCGGGCAGACGGCGGCCGGGTCTGCTAAGCTTCCGGCAGGCAGGCCCGGGCGCGGCGCCAGCCCCGGGCCTCCGGGAGGCGTCACATGGATGTCGCGGCGTCCGGCATGCTCCGCACCGAGGTCCACGAGATGTCCCGGCAGGCGGTGGAGATGCTGACGCTGGCCTGGAGGGCCTTCCGGACCCAGGACCTCCGGCCCCTGGAGCCGCTGGCGCGGCTCGGCCGGGAGATCCACCAGCGCGAGAAGGTCCTCACCGAAGCCATCGCCGGCTCGCCGCCGGGCGAGGCTCCCGCCGACCCGCTGCGCTTCGCCCCCATGCACCTGGAGCGCATCGGCGACAACATCGAGCTGCTGGCCCGCGCGGTCAGCACGATGATCGTCGAGGGAACGCCGTTCACCGAGCGCGCCATGCGCGAGATCAACACGCTGTTCGAGCGCGCGGTCGAGCTGCTGGAGTGCGTGCGCGACCTGACGGTGACCGGCAACCGCATCCTGGTGCGCCACGTCCTGGAGGCCGGGCGAGCCTTCGAGGAGACGGCCAACGACTTCGCCTTCGCCCACCAGGCGCGCCTGATCGAGGGGGTCTGCCTGGCGAAGGCCTCGTCGCTCTACCTGGCGCTGCTCGACGACCTGAAGGGCGTCGAGTGGCACACGCGGAGGATCGCCGAGCGCTTCGCCCGCTGACGCGGGGGGCAGCCGGGTGCAGCCCCCTGCGCGTGAGCGCGGGGGGCGCCCGGCGCCCCCGTCACCCCGGGCGCGCCGCGCCGAAGGTGGGCAGCACCTCCTCCGCGAAGGCGTGGAGCGCGTCCCAGTCGTAAGGGCCCTGGCGCAGGGCGATGTTGAGGCGCTGGACGCCCGCGTCGCGGTAGGCGGCGACCAGGTCGGC
>JBBIOF010000254.1:0-4639 GCA_037443505.1 Candidatus Rokuibacteriota bacterium | reverse complement strand
CGAGGTGGCCACGCCGGTCGCCGTGGACGCGGCCGGACCCGCGGCGGCGCGGGTGGCGCGCCTGGCCGGCGTCGAGGTGCCGGTGATGCCCCGCCGGCGCCACATCTTCTTCACCGAGCCGTTCCCGGAGGTGCCCGGCCCGGTGCCGCTCACCACGGACCGCGCGAGCGGCTTCTACTTCCGCAAGGAGATGGAGCAGCTTCTCCTCTCGCCCGGGGACGCGGAGGACGTGGGGGAGGACCGCCACGCGCCGGTGGACTGGTCGCGGGTCGAGGAGACGGTGGAGAAGGCCGTGGCGCGGCTGCCCGTCATCGACCGGGCGCGGATCTCCGGCGGCTGGGCGGGCCTCCGCCCCCTCACGCCCGACGACCACGCGATCATCGGCTGGGCGCCCGGCCTCGAGGGACTCTTCCTCGCGGCCGGCTTCGGTGGCCACGGGTTCCAGCACTCGCCGGCCACGGGCCTGCACGTGGCCGAGTGGCTGGTGGACGGCCGGCCCTCGCTGGACCTCTCCCTGTTCGATCCCGCGCGGTTCGCGGCGGGCACCGCGCGCGCCGCAGACGCGGGGCCCGACGCCGAATGACGCCCGTCATCGGCGACGTCCGGGTGATCAGGGCAAGCATCCCGCTCCGGCGGCCGCACCTGATGTCGTTCACGCGCCTGGAGGCGGTGGACTTCGTCTTCGTGCGCCTGGAGAGCCGCGACGGCCTGGTGGGCTGGGGCGAGGCCGCCTGCCTGGGCGGGCCCACGTGGAGCGAGGAGTCGGCCGAGTCCGTCGCGGCCACGGTGGAGCGCTACATCGCGCCGTGGCTGCCGGGCCGTGACGCCGGCTCGGTGGAGGCCCTGCGGCTGGAGATGGGCCGCCGCGTGCAGGGCAACCCGTTCGCCCGGGCCGCGGTGGAGATGGCCCTGTGGGACCTCAACGGGCGGGCCCTGGGCGTGCCGGTGCACCGGCTCCTGGGCGGGCGCGTGCGCGACCGGGTCCCGCTCTCCTGGTCGCTGGCCGTCGAGGACCTGGAGGCCGAGGTCGCCGAGGCCATCGACCTGGCGGCCCGCGGCCACCGGATCTTCAAGATCAAGACGGGGGCGCACGACCTGGCGCGCGACGTGGAGCGCGTCCGGCGGATCCGGGAGGCGCTCGGGTCCGGTGTCTCGCTCAGGATCGACGCCAACCAGGGCTGGGACCGCGCCGGGGCCCTGCGCGCCGTCCGCGCGATGGAGCCGTGGGGGCTCGACTTCGTCGAGCAGCCCGTGCCCCGCTGGGACCTGGAGGGCCTGGCGGAGATCGGCCGGAAGGCCGGCGTGCCGGTGATGGCGGACGAGTCGTGCTGCTCGCCCCACGACGCGCTGGCGCTGGCCCGGCTGGGCGGGGTCGGCATCCTCTCCCTCAAGGTGACGAAGTCCGCGGGCCTCGCGGGCGCCATGGCCGTCTCCCGGGTCGCCGAGGCCGCGGGCCTCGGATGCTACGTGGGGTGCATGATCGAGACCTCGCTGGGCACCGCGGCCTACCTCCACGTGGCGCTGGCCGCGGCCCCGGTGACCTGGGGGTGCGAGCTGTTCGGCCCCCTGCTGCTGCTGGGCGACGTGGCTCCCGCGCCCGTCCGGTACGCGGACGGCGCCATCCTGGCCCTCGACGGCCCCGGCCTGGGCGTCGAGGTGGACGAGGCCCGGCTGAAGGAGTGGACACGGCGCGCCTGATCGACTATCCGTAGAGTCCCGATCCCGGCGCCCCGCGGCCGCCCGCGCGGGCGCCACAGGAGGAAGCGCCATGCGACGCGCGATCGTGCTCGTGCTGGCCCTGACCGCCGCCCTGGCCGGAGCCGCCGGCCCCGCCGCGGCCCAGCAGTACAACCTCACGTGGACCGCCGGGCAGGTGGGGGGCGGCTGGTACGCCCAGGCCGGTGGCTTCGTGGAGCTGATCAAGTCCAGGGACCCGCGCTTCAACATCAAGGTGGTCCCGGGCGCCGGCATCCAGAACATGACGAAGCTCCAGCAGGGCGAGACGGAGCTGGCCTGGGGGCTGCCGCCCTTCATCGCGGCGTCCTTCAACGGGCAGGATCCGTACCGCGAGCGGCACTCCGACATGCGCCTGGTCATGAACGGCCTGGGCTACGTGCACATCCAGTTCTGCGTGCCGGCCGACCACTGGGCGCGCTCGATCCGCGAGGTGTTCGAGAGCCGGAAGCCGATCACCATCGGGACCACGCCGCCCGGCGGCTCCGACGAGTGGGTGATGCGGAAGATCTTCGAGTTCTACCGGACCAGCTACCAGGACGTCCGCGGCCGCGGTGGGAAGGTGGTTTTCGTGTCGTACTCGGACCTGGTCACGCAGTACCGCGACCGCAACATGGACATCATGGTCGTCAACCTGGCGGTGCCGGGCGCGGCGATCCAGGAGGCGTCGCTGGCCCGCAGGATGCGCATCCTGCCCATGGACGCCGACCTGATCAGGCACCTGGAGGGCCTCGGGCTGGCCCGGGGGGTGATCCCGCGGGGCAGCTACAAGGACGTGGCCAACAACGACCAGGACATCACCACCATCGCCATGGCCAACACCATCGTGGCCAGCGCGAAGGTGCCGGAGGACGTCGTCTACGGCTTCGTGAAGACCGCCCTGGCGAACCTGGACGGCGTGCGGAAGATCCACCCGGCGTTCAAGGACTTCAACCCCCGGGACGCCGTGAAGCTGGCCAACGTGCCGCTCCATCCCGGCGCGGCCCGGGCCTACCGGGAGGCGGGCCTGCTGTAGGCGGTGGCGGCGGCGGGGGGATCTCTGCGCCAGCTCAGCGGCCCCGTCGGCTGGCTGGTGGGCGGCTACGCCGCCGCCGCCGCGCTGTTCCACGTCTGGACGGCCTGGGCGGGCGCGTGGGAGCCGCGCGAGATGCGCGCCACCCACCTCCTGTTCCTGATCCCGCCCGCCTTCCTGCTGCACCCGGCCGGGCCGCGCTCGCCCCGGGCCCGCCCCTCAGCGGTCGACTGGGCGTGGGTCGCGGCCGCGGTGCTCCCCTGCGCCTGGGTGATCCTCCACGCGGCGGAGCTGACCGAGCGCTGGGAGGGCGTCCACCCCGTCACCCTCACCCAGGTGGTGATGGGCACGCTGCTGGTGCTGGCGGTGCTGGAGGCCGCCCGGCGCGCGGTGGGCTTCTGGTTCTTCGTCACCACGCTGCTGTTCGTGGCCTACCTGGTGGTGGCGCCGTGGATGCCCGGGTTCCTGCGGTCGCCGAGGGTTTACAGCTTCCCGCGCATCGTGGAGATGTTCTTCCTCTACGCCGACGAGGGGGTGCTGGGCACGCTCACCGGGATCTCCTCGAACCTGCTGATGATCTTCATCCTGTTCGCGGCCTTCATGCTGCACTCCGGGGTGGGCCAGCTCTTCATGGACGTGTCGGTGGCGCTGGCCGGCCGCTTCCGCGGGGGGCCGGCCAAGGTGGCGGTGGTGTCCTCGGCACTCTACGGGACCATCAGCGGCTCCTCCGTGGCCGACTGCTACGCGACCGGCAGCTTCACCATCCCGCTCATGAAGAAGATCGGCTACCGGCCGGAGATGGCGGGCGCCATCGAGGCCACGGCCTCGTGCGGCGGGCCGCTGATGCCGCCCATCATGGGGGCGGGCGCCTTCATCATGGCCGAGCTGACGGGCGTGCCCTACTACCGGATCATCGTGGCCGCCGCCCTGCCGGCCATCCTCTACTACACGGGCGTCCTCGCCACCGTCCACTGGGAGGCGCTGAGGAGCGGCATCGGCAGCATGCGGGCCGAGATTCCCCCGGCCGCGAGCCTGCTCCGGCGGTCGGTCCTGTTCCTGCCGTTCGTCACCGTGATCTGGTTCCTGCACGCCGGGTACTCGCCGGCCAAGGCGGCCCTCTACAGCCTGGTCACGGCGGTGGTGGTGTCGTGGCTCGCGGGGGGGCAGCCCATGACCCTCCGCCGGATCTACGACACCATGGGTGAGGCGATGCGCTCCGGCGTCATCATCGCCAGCGTGCTGGCCGCCTCGGGCCTCATCGTGGCCGCCATGAGCCGCACGGGCTTCGCGCTGGCCTTCTCGAGCGCCCTGGTGAGCCTCTCGGGCGGGCACCTGATCGTGGCCCTGGTCCTGGTCTTCCTGGTGATTTCGGTCCTCGGCACCGGCATCCCCACCACGCCCGCCTACATCCTGGCCGTCACCGTGGGCGGGGCCGCCCTGCAGAAGCTCGGCGTCGACCTGCTGGCCGCCCACCTGTTCGTCTTCTACTACGCCGTGCTGGCGGACGTGACGCCGCCGGTGGCGGTGACGGCGTTCGCGGGAGCCCAGATCGCCGGCGCCAATCCCATGACGACGGGCTGGCAGGCCTCGCGGGTGGCGATCGGCGGCTTCCTGGCCCCCTTCCTCTTCGTCCACCAGCCCGCGCTGCTCATGCAGGGCTCCTGGGGCGAGATCCTGGTGAGCTTCGGCTCCGCCGCCATCGGGGTGAGCGCCCTCTGCGCCGCGGTGAGCGGGCACATGTTCCGCCCCCTGGGATGGGGACGGCGCCTGCTCGTGGCCGCGGTGGCGCTGGCGGCGATCGGCCCGAGCCTCGGCGTCTCGCTGGCGACCAGCGCGGCGCTGGTGGGCTTCGCGGGATGGGACGCGTGGAGGGCGCGGCGCGCGCCACGGACG
>JBBIOF010000253.1:0-4644 GCA_037443505.1 Candidatus Rokuibacteriota bacterium | reverse complement strand
GCGGCGTGCGCGCCGAGGTGGTGCCCGACGAGTACCGGGCCGAGGGCCTGGTGGAGCGGCTGCGGGGCCTGGTGCGGCCGGGCGACCGCGTGCTCCTGCCCCGGGCCGCCCGCACGCGGGACGTCCTGGTGGCCGAGCTGGGGCGGCTCGGGGCCGTGGTGACCGAGGTGCCGGCGTACGTGACGCGGAGGGTGGAGGCGGGCGCCGCCAGGCTCCGGGAGGCGCTGGCCGCGGGCGCGGTGGACGCGGTGACCTTCACCAGCTCGTCCACGGCCCGGAACTTCGCCGAGCTGTTCACCGAGGCCGAGCGGCGGGCGTGGCTGGCGGACGTCGCCGTGGCGTGCATCGGGCCCATCACGGCGGCCACGGCCGCCGAGTACGGGCTCGTGACACGGGTGATGCCGGCCGAGTACACGATCCCCGCGCTGGCGCGGGCGATCGTGGAGTATTTCGAGCGGGTGGGTCCGCGCGGCGGGGAGGCCCCGGCGCGGGCCAGGAGGAGCGAGTGATGGCACAGGGCGTGTTCCGTCCACGACGGCTGAGGGAGAAGGGCCTGATCCGCAAGCTGGTGCGCGAGACGGCGCTGGCCGTGGACGACTTCATCTACCCGGTCTTCGCCGTGCACGGCCGGGGCGTGCGGGAGCCCATCCCGTCCATGCCGGGGCAGTTCCGGCTCTCCGTCGACGAGCTGCTCAAGGAGGTCAAGGACGTGGCCGGCGCGGGGATCCCCGGCGTGCTGGTGTTCGGCCTGCCCGCCGAGAAGGACCCGCGGGGCACGGAGGCGTACGCCGAGGACGGCATCGTCCAGCAGGCGGTGCGCGCCATCAAGGACACGGTGCCCGACCTGCTGGTGGTCACCGACGTCTGCCTCTGCCAGTACACCAGCCACGGCCACTGCGGCATCGTGGAGGACGGGGCGGTCCGCAACGACGCCACGCTGGAGCTGCTGGCCCGGGTGGCGGTGTCGCACGCGGAGGCGGGAGCCGACATGGTGGCGCCGTCCGACATGATGGACGGCCGCGTCGGGGCCATCCGGGAGGCCCTGGACGACGCGAGCTTCACGGAGGTGCCCATCATGGCCTACTCGGCCAAGTATGCCTCGGCGTTCTACGGGCCGTTCCGGGAGGCGGCCGACTCGGCGCCGCAGTTCGGCGACCGCCGCTCGTACCAGATGGACCCGGCCAACGCGCTGGAGGCCATGCGCGAGATCGCCCTGGACCTCGACGAGGGGGCGGACATCGTGATGGTCAAGCCGGCGCTGCCCTACCTGGACGTCATCTCCCGGGCGCGGAGCGAGTTCGGGGTGCCGCTGGCCGCCTACTCCGTCTCCGGCGAGTACGCCATGATCCGGGCGGCCGGACGGCTGGGCTGGCTCGACGAGGAGCGCGCCATGATGGAGGCGCTCACCGCCATCCGGCGGGCGGGCGCGGACATCGTCATCACCTACTTCGCGCGGGAGGCGGCGCGCCTGCTGGAGCGGGGCACGCGGCTCTAGCTTCCCCCGCAGCGCGGGGACCATGCGGCTGTCGGCGAAGGGCGAGTACGCGATCAAGGCGGTGCTGGACCTGGCCATGCACCACGGCCGGGGTCTGGTGCCCATCCAGGAGATCGCGGCGCGCCAGGCGATCCCCCAGCGCTACCTGGAGCAGGTGCTGCTGGCGCTCAAGCGGGCGGGGCTGCTCACCTCCCGGCGGGGGGCCGCGGGCGGCTACCACCTCACGCGCGCCCCGGGGGACATCACCGTGGGTGCCGTGCTGCGGGCGGTGGAGGGCGCGCAGGCGCCGTTCGACGTGGTCCGGCGCGACCGGACCGGGCGGGACGGCGAGGACCTGGCGGAGCTGTGGGACGAGATCGCGGAGGCAGTGTCCAAGGTGGTCGACCGGATGACGTTCGGCGAGCTGGCCCAGCGGGTGCGGGAGCGGCAGAGCGCCGCGCGGCCCATGTACCACATCTGATGGCCGACAGGATCGCATCGACCGTGCTGGACCTGGTGGGACGGACGCCCATGGTGCGCCTGAACCGGCTGCCCAGGCCGGGCGGCGCCGCCGTGGTGGCGAAGGTGGAGTCGCTCAACCCGGCCGGCAGCGTGAAGGACCGCATCGCCGTGGCGATGATCGAGGACGCGGAGCGGCGGGGGCGCCTGGCCCCGGGCGGGACCATCGTGGAGCCGACCAGCGGCAACACCGGGATCGGGCTGGCCATGGTGGCGGCCGTGAAGGGCTACCGGCTGATCCTCACCATGCCCGACGACATGAGCGTCGAGCGGCAGCGGCTGCTGGCCCGGTTCGGCGCCGAGATCCACCTCACCCCCGCCATCGAGGGCATGACGGGCGCCGTCTACGCGGCCCAGGAGCTGGTCCGCGAGCACCCGGACTACTTCATGCCCCAGCAGTTCGAGAACCCGGCGAACCCCGAGATCCACCGGCGCGCGACCGCGCTGGAGATCCTGGAGGCCCTGGAGGGCCGGCGGATCGACGCCTTCGTGGCCGGGGTCGGCACCGGGGGTACCCTCACCGGCGTCGGCGAGGTGCTGAAGGAGAAGGCCCCCGGGATCCAGGTGATCGCCGTGGAGCCGGCCCGCTCGCCGGTGCTCTCGGGCGGCAAGGCCCGGCCCCACGCCATCCAGGGCATCGGCGCCTCGTTCGTGCCCGGTGTGCTCAACCGGGCCATCATCGACCGGGTCATCCAGGTCCGCGACGAGGACGCGCTGGCGTGGTCCCGGCGCCTGGCGCGGGAAGAGGGGCTGCTCGTCGGCATCTCGGCCGGGGCCGCGGCCTTCGCCGCCTGCGCGGTGGCCGCCGAGCTCGGGTCCGACCGGCTCGTGGTCACGGTGCTGCCCGACACCGGCGAGCGCTACCTGAGCCTGGGATAATCAGTTGGAGGACGACGCGACATGGCCGTCACCGTCTACATCCCGACCCCGTTCCGGCGGGCCACCGGCAACCGCGACCGCATCGAGATCTCCGCGGCCGACGTGCGCGAGGCCCTCGACGAGCTGGAGCGCTCCTTCGCGGCCTTCAAGGGGCTGGTGCGCAACGACGCCGGCGAGGTCCACGACCACGTGAACATCTACGTCAACAGCGAGGCCATCGAGGCCCTGCAGGGGCTCGGCACGCCGCTCCGCGACGGGGACGAGCTGACCATCATCCCGGCGCTGGCGGGCGGGGCGCGGTGATCCTCGCCCCCGGCGAGCTGGAGGCCATCGAGCGCCAGGCGGTCGAGGAGTACCCGGCCGAGTGCTGCGGGGTGGTGGTGGTCCGCGGCACCGAGCGCCGGCTGCTCCGCTTCCGCAACGTCCAGGACGAGCTGCACGCGCGGAACCCGGCGCAGTACCCGCGGACGGCCCGCACGGCCTACCGCGCCAGCGCCGAGGACCTCAAGCGCCTGGGCGACCTGGAGCGGGCGGGGTTCGCCGTGGCCGTGGTCTACCACTCGCACATCGACGCCGGCGCCTACTTCTCCGAGACGGACCGGCGCGAGGCCATGATGGGTCTCGACCCCGCCCGGTACGACCCGATCTACCCGGACGCCGTGTACGTCGTGGTCTCGGTGTGCGCGCGCGCGGTCGCCGCGGCCGCGGCCTTCCGGTGGGACCGCGTGCGCCGGGACTTCGTCGCGGTAGACCTGGACCGGGACGTCCTCCGCGCGGGGACGGCGCCCGCCCCGGAGGAACGGCCATGAGCGAGTCCGACCGCCTGCTGCGCGCAGCCGAGCGCGTGATCCCCGGCGGGGTCAACAGTCCCGTCCGCGCCTTCCGCGGCGTCGGCGGCCGCCCCTTCTTCGTCGCCCGCGCCGCCGGCGCCCGCCTCTGGGACGTGGACGGCCGCGCCTACCTGGACTTCGTCGGCTCCTGGGGCCCCCTCATCCTGGGCCACGCGCCGGCCGCGGTGGTGGAGGCCGTGGCCGCCGCGGCCGCGGGCGGCACCAGCTACGGCGCGCCCACGCCCGGCGAGGTGGAGCTGGCCGAGCTCCTGACGGCGGCGTACCCGTCGATGGAGATGGTGCGCCTGGTGAGCTCGGGCACCGAGGCGACCATGAGCGCCATCCGCGTCGCCCGCGGGGCGACGGGCCGGGAGCTGCTGGTGAAGTTCGAGGGCTGCTACCACGGCCACGCCGACAGCCTGCTGGTGAAGGCCGGATCGGGCGGCGCCACGTTCGGGATTCCCGACAGCGGCGGCGTGCCGGAGGCGCTGGCGCGGCTGACCCTCACCGTGCCGTACAACGACCTGGACGCCGTGCGCGACGTCTTCCGCGCCCGCGGCGACCGCGTGGCGGCCGTCATCGTGGAGCCGGTGGCGGGGAACATGGGCGTCGTCCCGCCGGCGCCGGGCTTCCTCGAGGGGCTCCGCGAGCTGACGGCGGCCCACGGTGCCCTGCTGATCTTCGACGAGGTCATCACCGGCTTCCGCGTGGCCTACGGCGGCGCGCAGGCCCGTTACGGCGTGCGCCCGGACCTCACGTGCCTGGGCAAGATCATCGGCGGCGGCCTGCCCGTGGGCGCCTACGGCGGGCGGCGGGACCTCATGCAGAAGGTGGCGCCGCTCGGGCCCGTCTACCAGGCGGGGACGCTGTCCGGGAATCCCCTGGCGGTCGCCGCCGGGCTCGCGACGCTCAGGGCGCTGGGGCAGGGGGACCCGTACGCGC